>NZ_RZOL01000420.1:0-5211 GCF_004022985.1 Mesorhizobium sp. M7A.F.Ca.ET.027.02.1.1
TTCATCCGCAGGACCGTGTCCATGTCGATGAATGGACGCTGCTGCACTACACCCACGCTTGAGAGGGCGACCGCCATGTTGGACAAACCTGCCTCGGCCCTGCGCCTTCGCGAAAGACTGCTCGATTCCGAGCGGCTGATGGAGGAGACCGGCTGCTATGACGGCATCACGGAACTCACGCTGCGCAACCAGGATCCGCTGAAATTCGAGACGCTGCACACCAAGCTGCGCGCCTATTGCGTCTCGGCACGCGAAATGGCGCGCCGCATCTCGGCCTCGCCCGGCGTGCGCGAGGTCGGCGAAATGGTGGTCGCCATCTACACGCCCGAGGGCGACGCCATCGCTCTCTCCAACGGCATCATGGTGCACGTCCATACGATGAGCCGCTTCATCAAATGGATGATCAAAAACGGCTACGAGGACAACCCGCGCATCCGCGAAGGCGACATCTTCGCCAACAACGACGCCTTCATAGGCACCGTGCAGGTGCCCGACGTGATGGACGTGGTGCCGATCTTTCATGAAGGCACGCTTGTCGGCTGGGCCGGCGCCGTCTGCCACGAGCTGGAGGCCGGCGGCATTACCCCAGGCGGTGATGTGTGTCTCGCGCAGGAGCGCTTCACCGAGGGTCTGTTCGTCTGCGCCGAGAAGATCGGCGAGAACGACGAGATCCGCCGCGACTACGTCATCCGCTGCGAGCGCAATCTGCGCATGCCGATCTACTGGGTGCTGGACGAGAAGGCCAAGGTCGCCTCCTGCATCGATATGCGCGAAAGCGTCAAGCAGCTCATCTCCGAGATCGGCCTCGACTACTGGATGAAGGTGTCGAAGGAGTTCATCGAGGAAGGCCGCCGTGCCCAGCTCGCCCGCACCCGCCAGCTCACCGTCCCCGGAATCTATCGCGGCCACACTTTTTACGGCCACGTCACCGCAGGCAAACCCGGCTTCCAGCTGCTCGGCGATCCGGACTGGCTCTACAACATCCCGATCGAGATGGAGATCACCACCGACGGCAAGATCACCATGGACTTCGAGGGCACGCAGCCCTGGGGCTACCATTCGATGAACTGCACGCCGGCCGGCATGGATGGCGGCATGTTCGTCACCTTGACCCAGCACATGAATTTCGAAGGGCTGGTCAATGACGGCGCCTGGATGGCGACCGAACTGAAACTGCCGCACGGCACCTGGACCAATCCCGACAACGAGATGGTGGCGACCGCCACCTCGTGGGCGCTGCTGCTGCCAGCCTATGGCGTCTTCCAGCGGCTTTTGTCGCGCAGTTTTATCGCGCGCGGCTTCGTCGAGGAGGCCTTCGTCGGTCAGGTCAACAGCCCGATGATCGAGATGGGTGGCCAGAGCCAGTACGGCTCGCCGTTCGGCATGGCCCATTTTGAATGCGCCGCCGCCGGCTCCGGCGCGCTCGCCATCAAGGATGGTCTCGACACCGCCTATGTCGGCTGGAACCCGGAATCCGACATGGGCAACATCGAGGTCTGGGAACAGTCCATGCCGATGGTCTATATCGGCCGCTCGATCGTGCCCAACTCCGGCGGTGCCGGCAAATATCGCGGCGGCTGTTCCTTCGTCTCGACCTGGCTGATCAACAAGACGTCGCATCTGCGGCTCCACACCTCCGAACATTCTTCGCGTGTGTTCGACAACGCCGGCATGTGCGGCGGTTATCCGGCGCCGACCTGCCAGAAGCATCGCGCCGTGCGCAACTCAGACATTCACGAACTCGCGGCAAAAGGCGAACCGCTGGCGCATGCGCCCGGCATCGATCCGCATGTCTCCGACTACGAGCGGAACATCGGTGGCGACCATGTCGTGGTCGAGGGCCCCTACATCACTGCGCCGCACAAATCCGGCGACATCTTCAGCCATTCCTACAATGGCGGCGGTGGTTACGGCGACGTACTGGAGCGCGATCCGATCAAGACCGCCTGGGATGTCGAGAACGGCTTTCTCACCCGGCAAGCGGCGGACCAGGTTTTCGGCATTGTGCTGAAGGACGATGAAGACGGCTATCCCATCGCCGATATCGACGCCACGGTCGAGCGCCGCGCCGCCATGCGCAAGGAGCGTCTGGCCAAGGCGGTCCCTGTGGTGGATTGGATCGCCAAGGAGCGTGGTCGTGTCGAAAAGGCCGATTTCGCCCCCGAGGTGAAGAAAATGTACGCCAGCGCGATCAAGCTGTCGCCGCGCTTCACCAGCGAATTCAGCGAGTTCTGGAACGTCGATGCCATATCGATCTTCATGCCGGGAGCAAAGCCATGACCTCGTATAGCAAGGAAGTCCTGGGCGATCTGGCCGCAGGCAAGCTGCCTTGGCCACAGACAAGGCGGATCATGAGTGCCTACAAGGACGATGACCGTTTCTTCAAGATGGTTGCCGTCTATCAGGATCGCGTTGCCTGGAAGGACCCGATCCTGCTGCCGGTCTCGGACCATCTGTTCATCTGCCAGAGCGGCGATGAGCGCATTACCCGCTGCGAATGCGGCCACTCCTTCGGCGACTATCGCAAGAACTGGAAGCTCAACGCCGCGATCAACGTCCGCAACACCGAGGAGGCTTTGCGCGAAATCTATCCCAACAGCGATCTCCCCGATCCCGAATGGATGGAGATCCGCGAATTCATCTGTCCGCAATGCGGCACGCTGCACGAAGTGGAAGCGGCGGCACCTGGCTATCCCATCGTCCACGATTTCGAGCCCGACCTCGAAGGCTTCTATCGCGAATGGCTAGGCAAGCCGCTCCAGCAAACATGAAACGCTGGCGATGGAGGCTGCGCCGGTGCGATTGCCAAATACGGTCAGGCCTGATTGCCTGCCCGGAACGAAGTGGAGACGGTGCGCCATGAACAACCTTTCCGGCCGTAGCGCCATCGTCACCGGTGGGTTCTCGGGCATGGGCTTTGCCATTGCCACGGCTTTGGCTGAAGCTGGCGCCAATGTCGCCGTCGGCTCCTACATCGCGCCGGCCGGCGTCGACAGGTCCGATGCCGCGTATTATCCCGGCGCGGACGAGATCGGGCGCGTGCGTGCGGCTCTTGCCGCCCACGGAACGAGGGTTCACGCCGCTCATCTAGACGTGCGCGACAGCGACGTCGCCAATCGGTTCGCGGCTGACGCCGAGGTGGCCATCGGCCCCGCCGATATCCTGGTCAATGCCGCTGGGACGACCGCGGAGCAGCCGGTCTGCGGCCATTCCGACGCGCTATGGGACAAGATCGTCGATACCAACCTGACGGGCGCCTTCCGCGTCACGCGTGCGGTACTGCCGGGCATGATCGAACGCGGCTGGGGCCGCATCGTCAACATCGGCTCAACCGCCGCCTCGGTCGGCTGGAAGGACAACCCAGCCTACTGCGCGTCCAAGGCCGGCCTTCTCGGCCTCACGCGCTGCGTGGCCCTGGAAGGGGCGGCGCATGGCGTCACCTGCGTCATGATCAGCCCGACCTGGGTCGAGACCGAACTGATGCGCCGCAATGTGGCGCAGGTCGTCGAGCGCGAAGGCAAGGGGCGCACCGCTGAGGAAGCGATGGCCGAGATCGCCAAAGGCAACCCGCAGCAGCGCATGCTGCAGCCGCAGGAGATTGCCGGTCTGGCGGTCTTCCTGTGCTCGGATCTTGCCAAGGGCATCACCATGGAGAACATCCAGATCACCGGCGGAGCGCTTTGGTAGCATCTCGGACGCGCGACCTGCTGATCTCTCCGCAGATGCCTCGCTGTAAGACAAGGTGACCGGATTTGCCATTGAGCACAGGGCGCAATAGGTTATATTGCACTGCACAATGGAGACGCCGTTTATTGCACGCCCATATTTGCGAAGATTCCGGCCGGCTCATGGCTTGCCGGCCCCGGCCCCGGGTCGTGTCGGCAGAACCCTGAGATGAAGATTCCAAAGTCACTGCTGATCGATCCCGAGAAGAACTCGGTCTATGGCGCCTTTGCCGTAGCCGTTTCGATCTGGGCGTTTTCCTATTCGGTCATCTTCGGCCAGATCTTGATCCTGGCCTATTATGCGGTCTGGCTTCCGCTCATCCTGGTCGACTACCGGCGGTTTCTGCGGCATCTGTCCAGCGCCTGGCTGCCGCTGCTGTTTGCGGCCTATATCTGCTTCTCGGTTTTCTGGTCACAGGCTCCCGGCGTCACCGCGAGGACGTCGGTCCAGTATTTTTCCCATATTGCCTGCGCCTACATAGCTGCGCGCACCGTCAGCGTGCGCACGCTGACCATAGGGGCGCTGGTCGGGATATTCGTCGTCCTCATCTATTCGCTGAAGGTCGGGAACTATTCCGAGGATGTTCTCGACGGCACCGTGAACTTCGTCGGCGCCTTCGCCTCCAAGAATCAGATCGGCTTTGTCGGCTCGCTCGGCATCTATTTCTGCGTTGTCTTCCTTGCTTTCTACAGGCGCGGCCGGCTCAGCTTCATCCTGGCGGTGCCCGTTGTGCTGCTGTCGGCCTATGTCCTGGTCGCTTCGCATTCCGCCACCTCGATGGCGTCGATACCCGCGGTTCTGGCGCTGGTGGCGCTTCTTGCGATGAGCAAACTTCTGTCACGCCGCTATCGCCGGGTCATCTTCCTGATCGGCGCCGGCCTGCTGGTCGTGACGGCCTTCGTCGCCTTGAATCTCGGGCTGATGGACTTCGTCCTCGGCCTCTTCGGCAAGGATTCGACGCTCACCGGGCGAACCTATCTGTGGGAGCAAGGCTGGAACACGGTCCAGAAATCGCCGATTCTCGGCGTCGGCTATGCCGCCTATTGGGTGCAGGGCTTCGCTGAAGCCGAGCGGCTGTGGAACGAATTCTACATCACCACCCGCACCGGCTTCCACTTCCACAACACCTATATCGAGGCCCTCGTCGAACTCGGCTTCGTCGGAGCGACGCTGGTGTCGCTGATCATGCTGCGCACGCTCTACGGCCACGTCTCGGCGGTGATCTTCAAGGCATGGCAGGCGGACTCGGTGATCCTTTTCGGCGTGATGGTCCTGCTGCTGATCCGCTCCTTCGTCGAGGTCGAGATACTGAACCCCTACATCATGGGTTCTTTCCTGATGTATTTCAGCTTCTTCAAGCTGGTGCGGCTGCCCGTTACCCGCAGGCGGCGGTCACCGGCTCTGGAGCCGGCTGACGCGGCCGGGGGCGAGACTGACTGGCCTCGGTATGCCGGCCGTCCGGCGGGCGCAGGTCCCTCATAAACT
>NZ_RZOL01000421.1:0-5207 GCF_004022985.1 Mesorhizobium sp. M7A.F.Ca.ET.027.02.1.1
TGATAATGTTGCATTATCGATCGTTTGTGGATGAGCCGCAAAACGCCTCAGCCGTCCTTATTTTTCGCAGGAAATCACGAGATTGCCGGATGTCGCCATCAGGCTGGCAAAATATCTTGCCTGACCTCCGGGATTGTCGGCTGCCACCAGCCTTTGTTCCCGACCAAGATGGAACGATAAGACGTTTCTCCATCTCAAGGCATCGTATCGCATTTTTGCCCTTTTCGCAACCGTTCGCCTTTCATTGTTCGCTGCATTTGGTCCCCTCCCTCCCTTGCGATGACGATGCCGTTTCGCGCATGTCTCCCACCGATGCTTTCAAGCTTGCGGGAGCAGTGCATCGTTGAGGAAGCGGCGCCCGTGCCCCTCCCCTTTAGGCAGATGGGTCAACCGCAACAGCATGCCGGCCAGCATGCCGGCGCATCCCCACTCGCAACACTTGCAGGACCGACCTGGTCGTGCGGTGTATAGGTCGAGCCGGCCGAACACCTGGCTGGGCTCGGCAAGATATGCGGCCGAGTGGTGGCGCTGACACCCCTCGACGCGATCGACGCCGACGACCTGCCTGACATCGCCGACGTCGTCATGGAAATGGGGCGCCCGGATGAGGCCCCCTCCCCTTCTCCCCCGTGTTTGGACCGGGGACATCGCGAACAGGTGTGCGAGGACATCGCGAACAGTTTGGCGCGCTTTGCGCCGGGAGGTTCGCGATGCCATTTGGGGACACCAGCGTGATGGATGGGAAGTTGGAGTTTGTGCGTCTTGCGGTGCAGGATGGCAGCAATGTCAGTGCGCTTTGTCGTCGTTTCGGGATCGGCCGCACCTGTGGTCACAAGTTGATTGCGCGGTATCGCGCCCATGGCGAGGCTGGCCTTGCGGAGCAATCGCGCCGCCCGGCGACGAGCCCGGCGCGAAGCGCGGATGCGGTCGAGGCGGCGGTTCTTGGCATGCGCAGGGCACACCCAGCCTGGGGCGGTCGCAAGATCGCCCAGGTCCTGTGGCGCGAAGGAACCGGTTCGCCCGCACCCTCGACGGTGACTGGGATCCTGCACCGCAACGGCGTCGGACTGGGCTTGCTCGGAGGTGGAGCCAAGCCGTTCGGGCGCTTCGAGCATGCCGCCGCCAACGATCTGTGGCAGATGGACTTCAAGGGCCATGTCGCATTGCGGCAGGGCGGCCGGTTGCATCCGCTGACCGCGCTCGACGATCATTCGCGCTTCTCCGTCGTGCTGCAGGCTTGTATCAACGAGACCGGCGAAACGGTCAAAACCCACCTGATTGCCGCCTTTCGCCGCTATGGGTTGCCGCAGCGCATGGCTTTCGACAACGGCCCGCCATGGGGCGATGGTGGACGAAGCAACTTCACACGCTTCACCGTCTGGCTGATCGAGCACGGCATCGCCGTCTCCCATTCCAGGCCCTTGCATCCGCAGACGCTGGGCAAGGAGGAGCGCTTCCACCGTTCGCTCAAGGCCGAAGCGATGGCCGGCCCTGCCTTCGAAGATCTCGAGCGCGCGCAGAAAGCCTTCGATGCCTGGCGCGACCTCTACAACGCCGAAAGACCTCACGACGGCCTCAAAGGCGGTGTCCCCCTCGACAGATACACACCCTCGCCGCGCTCCTTCAGCGAGGCCATCGAAGCCTTCGACTACCCACAAGGCGCCATCGTTCGCAAGGTCCAGAAAGAGGGCCGCGTCGCCCTGTGCGGTCACATCCTGCGCCTCTCCAAGGCATTTGGCGGAAAAGCCGTGGCCTTCAGCCCAACCGGCAATGATGGCGTCTTCCAAGCCTTCTTCAGACATCAGAAAATAGAAACCGTCGACCTCAACCTCTGCAGACGATAAGTGATAAAACTGTTCGCGATGTCCTCGCACACCTGTTCGCGATGTCCCCGGTCCAAACACCCCGCAGGTCCCGGATTCGCGCCAAGCATCAAGGCCTGCGCATCTCGAAAAGCTTGCCGACCGCGCGCGCGATTATGTCGAGGCAGCGAGCTCGACAAACACCCGTCGCGCTTATGCCGCCGACTGGAAGCATTTTTGCGCCTGGTGCAGGCGCCAGTCGTTTGATCCGCTGCCGCCAGACCCATAAATCGTTGGCCTCTACATCACCGCCCAGGCCTCTGGATCGGCAAGGGACAAAAAGTCGGTGTCGACCATCGAGCGCCGCCTGTCGTCGCTGACCTGGAATTACAACGCGGTCAACCGCTCGACCGGAAGGACCGGCATATCGCCACCGTGCTCGCCGGCATCCGCAACAAACACGCCTCCCCTCCCCGTCAAAAGGAAGCCATCCTGCGCGACGATCTTGTCGCCATGCTGGAAACGCTCGACCGTGGCACGCTGCGGGGGCTGCGCGATCGCGCTATTTTGCTCCTCGGCTTCGCCGGGGGGCTCCGGCGCTCGGAGATCGTCGGCCTCGATTGCAGTCGCGACCAGACCGAAGATGGCCGCGGATGGATCGAGTTTTTCCCGGACAAGGGCGTGCTGGTCACGTTGCGTGGCAAGACCGGCTGGCGCGAGGTCGAGACGGGGCTCGTCCGACGCCACCTGCCCCGTCGTAACCTTGGAAACTTGGCTGAAATTCGCCCGGATCGCGTACGGGCCACTGTTCCGGCGCGTCACCGGGAAAGGAAAATCGGTCGGCGCCGAGCGGCTCAACGACCAGGAGGTCGCACCTCTGGTCAAACGGACCGCGCTGGCAGCCGGCGTCCGCGGCGATCTGCCGGAAGGAGAGCGCGGCCAAAAGTTTTCGGGGCATTCGCTACGCGCCGGCCCCGCCTCCTCCGCCGAGGTCGACGAGCGCTATGTGCAGAAGCAACTTGGCCATGCCTCTGCCGAGATGACGCGCAAATATCAGCGACGCCGCGACCGATTCCGGGTCAATCTCACCAAGGCAAGCAGGCTTTGAAGGTCCCTCCCCTGCCGTCTTACACATCTCAAGCGCGAATTCGTCATGGCGCGCCAACAACCTCTCGCGTTCGCGCGAAAGCCCTCATAGAGAAAAATCGGGTTTCCTGTCGTCTGGACACTGGATGCGATCGTCCTTGGCGCAGACACCCATGCGCTTCTGCATTCCATCGATCTGGCCGTCGCTGCCGAGAAGCTCGCGCAAACGGTGCGTGCTTTCGCGTGCGTCACGTCGGTCGCCAGGTTTACTCGCCTTGTCCGCTGTTGGCGGCGGTCAGCGCAAGAACAGCCGTGTCGAAATAGGCACGACCGTCATCGACATACGCTACGACAACCCGACGCAGGTGCGCCCCCGCGCGATTGGGGGGCGTAATTGCTGCTGTAATTGGGCGCAACGTGCAGAACTCGACGCTCAATTTCGATGAGAGCGGAAAGCCTTCTTACATCCAACAGGCCAGCCTGAACCGGACATTGTGTTGCGCTTGGCACGGAACCGGGGCGCGAGCCGCGCGTGCCCATCTGGCCCCCAACGAAGGGAGGCACCAAGCCTTCAAACGATGCCGTTCGACGACGGGCCGTGCGCCAGGATTGGGCATGATCTCCGACGACAAACGTGATCTCGATCGCTTTGCAAATTGATATGCCGGGTGTTTCGGCAAGCTTACGAATTAGCCGACCCGGCCCTGCGACGGGCTGGCTTTCATGCTATCTTTCCCCGACAATCGGGAGGTGGTGCGAACGGGTTTCCCGCCAAATGTGGCGGGTTGACCTCGCACGGTGAGTCGGGTCTTTTTAGCCAAGCGGTGGTGTCCGCGGTCAGGTTGTGCTGCAGCATCGCGTGAGATTGTCAGCTGACAATCTCCGGAAAATACAAACAAAACAACGGGCTACGCCGACGCCGTCGCGGCGTTAAGAAGCCGTTAACCTAATTTCCCTTGACCAAAAGCACGGAGTCAGAACAACTTGCGCAAAATTATCAGATTGGCTCAGTTTTGCGACTTTCACGATGAACCCAACCGCTGCCGCGAATTTGCGACCGAAGAGCAACCAGGCGTTCGATGAAACGATCTGGGAGGACTCGCAAGCTTTGGGCTCCCAGCTTCAGGTCTTGCGCGAGCGCCTGTTCCCGCCGGAGGCCAAGAAAGAACTGCGTTCGTTTTCGACGGCCGAGACCGCAAAACTGATTGGCGTCACCGAAAGCTATATTAGGAATCTGGCGACGATCGAAGAAGGCCCGATCCCTGAGAAGGCGCAGACCGGACGCCGCCGCTATACCCTTGAACAGGTCCAGGCGCTGCGCCAGCACCTGACGAAGGGTAAGACGTCTTATGTCCCTTGGCGCAAGGACAACGAACACCTTCAGGTCATCGCGGTCACCAATTTCAAGGGTGGTTCCGGCAAGACCACTACCGCGACCCATCTCGCGCAATATCTTGCCCTTCATGGTCACCGCGTCCTGGCCGTCGACCTCGATCCACAGGCGTCCATGTCCGCCTTGTTCGGCTATCAGCCGGAATTCGACGTCGCCGACAATCAAACGCTTTATGGCGCGATCCGTTACGATGACGAACGCCGACCGCTTGCTGAGATCCTCCGCAAGACCTATTTTGCCGGCCTTGATCTCGTGCCGGGCAATCTCGAACTGCACGAGTTCGAGCACGACACGCCGCGTGTCCTTGCGAACGGCGAGCACGACGGCGACGGCCTGTTTTTCATGCGTGTCGCCAGCGCTTTGCACAGCGTGGCGGACGACTACGATGTGGTGGTGATTGATTGTCCGCCACAACTCGGCTTCCTTACCATGTCGGCGCTGTGCGCGGCGTCCGCCGTGCTCATCACTGTCCATCCGCAGATGCTCGACGTGGCCTCGATGAACCAGTTTCTGGCCATGACGTCACAGTTGCTGGCAGTCGTGCGCGATAATGGCGGCAACCTCGACTATGACTGGATGCGCTATCTGGTGACGCGGCATGAGCCCAACGATGGTCCGCAGAACCAAATTGTGGCCTTCCTGCGCAACTTGTTCGGCGAGCGCGTGCTCACGCCGATGATGGTGAAATCAACGGCGATCTCGGATGCCGGTTTGTCGAAGCAGACGGTCTATGAAGCCCCGCGCGAGTCGATGCACAGACAGACCTACGATCGCGCCATCGAATCCATGGATGCGGTGAATGGCGACATCGAGAAGCTAATCCGGCAGGCTTGGGGGAGGGTGCCCAAATGAAGAAAGCCGATGGAAGGGGCAGGGACATCCTTCAGGGCCTGGTCGCCGCCGGCAAGCCAGGACGTCCGACTGAG
>NZ_RZOL01000422.1:0-5166 GCF_004022985.1 Mesorhizobium sp. M7A.F.Ca.ET.027.02.1.1
GGGCTGTGGCGCGGGTTGCTGCTGGGCACTGGCGGCGCCCGCCAGCATCAGGCTGGCTGCGGCGGCAAGAATTATCGTTTTGCGCATGGATCTTCCTTTCCATCGATTGGCAAACGGTCGGTCTGGGGTGACCCCCTAACCTCAACCGCCAAATGGGATCAGAAGGTGTCGCCCAGCGGGTCATTGCGTGACCATAGGATGGCAGCAATGTGCAGCACCGCTTCAATCCAACCGCATTTCAGGAGCAATCGCTGATGGCCAGAATTACCCGCGCCGCCTATGCGCAGATGTATGGCCCGACGGTCGGCGACAGAGTGCGCCTTGCCGACACCGAACTGTTCATCGAGGTCGAGAAGGATCTCACCATCCATGGCGAAGAGGTGAAATTCGGCGGCGGCAAGGTGATCCGCGACGGCATGGGCCAGAGCCAGGTTTCCCGAGCCCAGGGCGCCGTCGACACGGTGATCACCAACGCGCTGGTGATCGATGCCAGCGCCGGCATCTTCAAGGCCGATATCGGGCTTCGCGACGGCCGTATCGCGGCCATCGGCAAGGCCGGCAATCCGGACACCCAGGATGGCGTCACCATCATCATCGGCCCCGGCACCGAGATCATCGCCGGCGAAGGCAAGATCCTGACGGCAGGCGGCTTCGATGCGCATATCCACTTCATCTGCCCGCAGCAGATCGAGGAAGCGCTGATGTCAGGCATCACCACCATGCTCGGCGGCGGCACCGGCCCGGCGCACGGCACGCTGGCCACCACCTGTACGCCGGGACCATGGCACATGGCCCGCATGATCCAGTCCTTCGATGCCTTCCCGATGAACATCGGCCTGTCGGGCAAGGGCAATGCCTCCCTGCCCGCCGCGCTCGAGGAAATGGTGCTGGGCGGCGCCTGCTCGCTGAAGCTGCACGAAGACTGGGGCACGACGCCGGCGGCCATTGATTGCTGCCTGTCGGTCGCCGACGACTACGACGTGCAGGTCATGATCCATACCGACACGCTGAACGAATCCGGCTTCGTCGAGAACACGGTCGCCGCCATCAAAGGCCGTACCATCCATGCCTTCCACACCGAGGGCGCCGGCGGCGGCCACGCACCTGACATCATCAAGGTCTGCGGCCTGCCCAACGTCATCCCGTCCTCGACCAACCCGACGCGGCCCTACACGGTCAACACGCTGGCCGAGCATCTCGACATGCTGATGGTCTGCCATCATTTGTCGCCGTCGATCCCCGAGGACATCGCCTTTGCCGAAAGCCGCATCCGCAAGGAGACCATCGCGGCCGAAGACATTTTGCACGACATCGGTGCCTTCTCGATCATCTCGTCGGACAGCCAGGCCATGGGCCGCGTCGGCGAAGTCGCGATCCGCACCTGGCAGACCGCCGACAAGATGAAGCGCCAGCGCGGCTCGCTGCCGCAGGAGACCGGCAACAACGACAATTTCCGCGTCCGCCGCTACATCGCCAAATACACGATCAACCCGGCCATCGCGCATGGGCTGTCGAAAGACATCGGCTCGATCGCGGTCGGCAAACGCGCCGACCTGGTGCTGTGGAACCCCGCCTTCTTCGGCGTCAAGCCGGACATGGTGCTGATCGGCGGCATGATCGCCGCAGCACCGATGGGCGACCCCAACGCCTCGATCCCGACGCCGCAGCCGATGCACTACCGGCCGATGTTCGGCGCCTATGGCAAGGCCAGGACCAACTCGTCGGTGACCTTCGTTTCGAAAGCCGCGCTCGAATCAGGCCTGCACGGCAGGCTCGGTGTCGACAAGCAGTTCGTCGCCGTCGAGAACACCCGCGGCGGCATCGGCAAGCATTCGATGGTGCTCAACGACGCCACGCCGCATGTCGAGGTCGATCCGGAAACCTATGAGGTGCGTGCCGACGGCGAGCTTTTGACCTGCGAGCCGGCGACGGTGCTGCCGATGGCGCAGAGATACTTTCTGTTCTGAAGCGGCGATTCGACGGGGCGAGCATTATCCGTTGCAGCCCTTGGTGGGAGGCAGCAATATGCGGCCGACCAACAGTTGCATTGTGATCGAGCATGGCCACCGAAATCGCTTCCGCCCACGACATTTTCCCGCATATCCGCATCGTCATGGGCATGGTGATCGGGCTTGGCGTCGCCCGCCTGCTGTCGGGGGTGGCGCGCATCGTCCAGCATCCCGGCCAGTACAAGCTCTATCCCGTGCATCTGGCCTGGGTCGTCTCGGTGCTCCTGATGCTGGTGCATTTCTGGTGGTGGGAGTTCGGCCTCTACGCCATCGAAACCTGGACCTTCGGCAAATATTTGTTCATCATCTTCTACGCGATCACGCTGTTCCTGCTGTGCGCGCTTTTGTTTCCCGATTCGATGCTGGACTACACCAGCTATGAGGATTTCTTCTATTCGCGCCGTGCGTGGTTCTTCGGCCTGCTGGCTGCGACCTACCTGCTCGACGTGATCGACACGCTGCTGAAAGGGCCAGAGCATTTCGCCCGCTTCGGCAGCGAGTATCTGTTCCGCACGCCGGTCTTCGTTGCGCTGTGTATCGTCGCGATCCTGGTGCGCGATCGCCGCTTCCACATCGCCTTCGTCACGGCGGCGCTTATCTACCAGGTATCGTTCATCCTGCGGCTCTTCGACACCATCGTCTGAACGAACGCGATGGTCTAGCTTGTTGGGGAAAGGCAGGGTTCGACATGTACAAGGCCGTCGGATCGCGCGGATCCCGGGTCAGCCGCGCGTCAACGCCTATTTCGACCGCGTGCTGGCGCGGCCCGCGCGCGCGGGCACAAGCAAATGGGGGATCCATGAAATGAAGCTCAACCTCAACACCGACTTCACCAAATTCCCGCGGGCCGTCTCCGTACTGTCCGCCGGCAATGCCGGAACCACCCTACCGTTGGGCCGGGCCATTCTCGCCCATGACGAGCGGCATCTGCGCCGCCGCGCCATCGAGCTTGCCGACGGCAGCAAGGTGCTGGTCGACCTGCCCGAACCCGTCGCCTTGAACGATGGCGACCGGCTGGTGCTGGAGGATGGCGGCCATGTCGAGATCATCGCGGCGCCGGAAGAGGTCTATGACATCCGCGCCCGCGACGGCGTGCATCTGGCCGAGCTCGCCTGGCACATCGGCAACCGCCATCTCGCAGCAAGCATCGAGGCCGGTCGCATCCTCATCCTGCGCGACCATGTCATCAAGGCGATGCTGGAGGGGCTCGGCGCCACCGTGGCCGACGTTTCCGAACCGTTCAAGCCGGTGCGCGGCGCCTATTCCGGGCATGGCGGGCAAAGCCACGATCGCGGCCATGCGCATGCCCACAGCCACGCCGAAGCGCACAGCCATTCTCATGACGAAGCGCATGCCCATTCGCACAGTCACGCCGGCCATCACCACGATCATGACTGACCAGCCTTCGAACATCGCCCTGCTGCGGCTGATGGCGTGGCTGTCGCCTGCCTTTCCGGTCGGCGGCTTTTCCTACAGCCATGGCCTCGAACGCGCGGTGCATGACGGCCTGGTTGCCGATGCAGAAAACCTCGCCGACTGGCTGGAAACGCTGGTCGAGATGAGCTCGGGCTGGAACGATGCCGTGCTGTTTGCCGAGAGCTGGCGCCGGGCACGCGGCACCGGTGATCTCGATGAAGTGGCGGCACTCGCCGAGGCGCTGGCCGGCTCGCGCGAACGCCATACCGAAACCATGCTGCAGGGTGCCGCCTTCCTCAAAGCGTCGGCGGCCTGGCCCAATCCGGTGCTGGAGCGCTTGCCGGCCGAATGCGCCTATTGCGTCGCCGTCGGAGCCATTGCCGGCGGCAATTCACTCGCCCTTCAGGATGCGCTGTCGGCCTTCCTGCAAACCTTCTTCTCCAACCTCGTGCAGGCAGCGATCCGCCTTGGCGTTGTTGGCCAGAACGGCGCGACCACCTTGTTAGCCGGCTTCGAGCCGCTGGCCCTGGTGACCGCAAGCCGCGCCGCGCGCTCGACACTGGACGATCTCGGCGGCTGTGCCTTCGTCTCCGATGTCATGGCGATGAAGCACGAAACCCAGTATTCGCGACTGTTCCGCTCATGATTTTTCTCGCCTTCGCTCTCTCCCTTGTGCTGCTGCTGATCACCGCGCTGCATGTCTATTGGGGCCTTGGCGGCATCTGGCCGGGCCAGGATGCGGCCTCCTGCGCTCGCGCCGTGGTCGGCTTTCGCGGCGTCGATGATATGCCGACGCCGTTCGCCAGTTTCGCCGTTGCCGCGTGTCTCTGCCTGGCGACACTGTGGCCGCTGGCGCTCGCAGGCGTCTTTGCTTCACCCTTCCCAAAGCAGGGGCTCGCCGCCACTTCGCTGCTCATCGGTCTGGTGTTCCTGGGCCGCGGCATAGCCGGCTTCACGCCATGGTGGCGGCGGCTGGCGCCGGAACAGCCTTTCGCGCGGCTCGATGTCCGCTATTATTCGCCGCTGTGCCTGTCGATCGGGCTCGGCTTTGCCATCCTCGCCATCACGGAGTTTCCCGCATGACACAGACAAATGGTCCGCTGCGCGTCGGCATTGGCGGCCCGGTCGGTTCGGGCAAGACGACGCTGACCGAAAAGCTGTGCAAGGCGCTGCGCGACGAGTTTTCCATCGCCGTCGTCACCAACGACATCTACACCAAGGAAGACGCCATGATGCTGGCGCGGCTGCAGGCGCTGCCCGAGGATCGCATCATGGGTGTCGAGACCGGCGGCTGCCCGCACACCGCCATCCGCGAGGATGCGTCGATCAATCTGCAGGCGATCGCCCAGATGAACAGGAAATTCCCGGATCTCGACATCGTCTTCATCGAATCCGGCGGCGACAATCTTGCCGCGACCTTCTCGCCTGACCTCGCCGACCTGACGCTCTATGTCATCTCGGTTTGCCAGGGCGAGGAGATTCCGCGCAAGGGCGGGCCGGCGATCACCCGCTCCGATTTCCTGGTGATCAACAAGAGCGATCTTGCTCCTTACGTAAACGTCAACCTCGATGTCATGGAGAGCGACGCCGGCCGCATGCGCGGAAAACGGCCGTTTGGCTTCACCGACCTGTCGCGCGGCAAGGGGCTGCAGGAGGTGATCGATTTCATCATCGAGCATGGCGGCCTGCGAGCCGGCGCTGCCGCTGCCAGCACGGCGGCGTGAGACAGCTATCCCTGCAC
>NZ_RZOL01000423.1:0-5099 GCF_004022985.1 Mesorhizobium sp. M7A.F.Ca.ET.027.02.1.1
GCGTCGGTGGGCGCGTCGACGTGCAGCATCTTGCCCCGCATGGTTGCGACGGCGCCTGAAATCTCGCTCACCGTCTCGCCGCGCACACGCAGCGCCATCAGGAAACCGCCGATCTGGCCGGGGGTCGCGTCACCCGACATGATGATGTCGAAGGCCTCGCGCGCTTCCTCGAAGGAAAGCGCGCTACCGGTCGCGATCTTGGCGATATGGGTTTTCAGCGCGCTCATCTTGTCGAGGCTTGGGCGACGGCGGCCTGGTCGATGCGAACGTCGTACTGCGTCTGCAACTGCGCCACCAACTGGTCGAGCAGGTCATCCGACATGCCGGAGGTGAAGGATTTCTGCGCGTCGTCCGGCACCGAACTGGCATCGGCTCCGGCGGGCTCGAACACTTCGGCGACCTTGTACAGGATCTGCCCGTCTCCGGTGGGTGAGGGGACCAAGCCGGTGCCGCCTTCGCCGACACCGAACATCGCTGCCGCACCCTCCTTACCGAAATCGACATCGTCAGCCTCACGCTTGACACCGCGCTTGGTCTGCTTTTCGAGCTTCAGTTCGCTGGCGATGACATCGAGCGTTGCGCCGGCCTTGAGCCGCTTTTCCAGTTCGTCAGCCTTGGCGGCCAGCCGCTTGCTTATTTCCGCCGCCGTCCAGTCGGCGACGACTTTTTGACGAACCTCATCCAGCGTGCGGTCGCGAGCCGGCGTGACGGACGCCACCTCATAGAAGACGAAGCCGTTGTCGGCTGTGGTCAAGGCATCGTTTTCCGTGTTGGGTTCGGCGTCGAAGACGGCTTTGATCAGCTCCGGCGATTGCGGCAGGTCCTTGACGATGGTTGCATCTGGCCGCAGTCCACTACGATCGATGGCGTCGATGGTGACGACCTTCAGCTTCAGCTTGGCCGCGGCCTCCGCCAGCGAACTGCCGGCGGCGCGGGTGTCATCGTAATTGTCGCGCACGTCCAGAAGGATGCGGCTTGCCTCGCCCAGCGCCAGATCCTTGCGGATCTGATCGGACACCTCGGCCAGTGGTTTCACCACCTCGGGCTTGATCTCGGTGACGCGCAGCAGCACCGGACCGAAGGCGCCTTGCACGACCTGACTGACTTCATTGGCGTTGAGCGAAAAGGCCGCGTCGGCGACCGCCTTGTCGGCGATCTTGTCCTTGGCAAGCGTGCCGAGCAACGTATCGGCCGGCGTCTTGCCTTCCGCCGTGACAAGCTTGTCGAAAGTGGCGCCGGCCTTGAGCGAATCGAGTGCGGCCTTGGCCGCATCCGGCGTCTTGAACACGAGCTGCTCGACGGTGCGCAGTTCCGGCGTGGTGTAACGCGCCTTGTTCTTGTTGTAGTCGTCGCTGACCTGGCTGTCGGTGACGGCGGTCGTATCCATGATGTCGACGGGTTCGAGGCGGACATAGGAAAATTTGCGGTATTCGGGTGCCGCATATGTCTTCTTGTTGGCTTCGAAATAGGCCGAGAGCACGCTATCGGACGGCGCCGCGATCGGCTCGACCAGTGCCTTGGGCAGCGTCAAATAGTCGATGGTGCGGTCTTCGCCGCGATAGAGCGCAACCGCCTTGAAGAAAGTGTCCGGAGCCTTGAGGCCATCCGAGACCGCCTCGACAATTTGCTGGCGCACGGCCACCTGGGCACGGTTCTTCAAATAGTCCTCGGGCCGCATGCCGATCTGCTGCAGCATATATTCGAACGTTCTGCGGTCGAACTGGCCGCCCGGGCCCTTGAAGGCTGGGTCCTCGCGTGTCAACTCGGCCAGCCGATCCTTGGAAAGTCCGAGGCCCAGCTTGCGGGCCTGTTCGTCGAGAACGGCACCAGAGACGAGCTGAGCCAACACCTGGTTGTCGACGCCGAGCGCCTTTGCCTGTTCGTGGCTGAGACGTTGGCCGAACTGTTGCGACATGACGGCGAGCTGGCGATCGTAGGCGAGACGGTATTCGTTGATCGATACTTTGGTGCCGCCGGCGGTTATCACCGAATCGTGGCCGGCAAGACCGCTCATCAGCTGTCCGGAAACGCCCCAGACCAAAAAGCTGAGCACCAGCAGCACCAACAGTCCCTTCGCGACCCAGGTGCCTGCCGCGTTTCTCAATATACCAAGCATTTTTACTTCCGATTTATGCGCATTTTCGCATGCGCCGAGTCTGAAACAAGCGCAATAGCGCCCTTCCGGCCCACTGTCGATTGCTTTGTGGCCTGATTTTGGTAGTGAGGGCCAGAGCCCCGATATCATCCGGAGAAGCAAACCCATGACGCCAGGAATTCGCCCGCTCGTCGCCGGCAACTGGAAAATGAACGGCACCAGCGCCTCCCTCAACGAGCTCCGGATGATCGGCAACGGTTTCATGAGCGGACTTGACGCAGAGACCGAAGCGCTGGTTTGCGTTCCCGCAACCCTGCTTGCTCACGCCGCGGAGATCCTGTCACGCACGCCGGTGCATGCCGGCGGTGAGGATTGCCATACCAAGGAGAGCGGCGCCTACACCGGCTGCATATCGGCGGAAATGCTCAGGGATGCCGGTGCGAGCCATGTCATCGTCGGCCATTCCGAATGCCGCGAGCAACGCGGCGAGGATGACGCCACTGTCCAGGCCAAGGCATCCGCCGCATGGCGTGCCGGGCTTGTTGCCATCATTTGCGTCGGCGAAACGCATGAACAGCGTGAAGCGGGCGCCACGCTGGACGTGCTGTCGCGGCAGGTCGATGGTTCGGTCCCGTCAAGCGCCACCCCATCCAACACCATCATTGCCTATGAGCCGGTATGGGCGATCGGCACCGGCTTGACGCCGACGGCCGGCGATGTGGCCGCAGCACATGCACATATCCGCGAAAAGCTGTCGGAAAAGCTCGGCGGCGTCGCGGCGAAGATGCGCATTCTCTACGGCGGCTCGGTCAAGCCCTCCAACGCGGTCGAACTGCTCGGCGTCAGGAATGTCGACGGCGCGCTGGTCGGCGGCGCCAGCCTGAAAGCGGCGGATTTTCTCGGCATCGCCGAGGCTTATCGCAATATTGCCTGAAGACATTCGCTCCGCCGGACAAGGGCTTCCGGTGCACGAAATCGTTGCAAAGGACGGGTTGCTTCCCATATTCCGGCCACGGGCTTGGAAATGCCGTCAAAGCATTGTATTGAGCCGCCTCCAATTCACCGGTCGTGTCCGCGGCCGGGCAAGGCCTTGCCAGGATAAACTATGGAAACCGTACTGATCGTCATCCATCTCATGGTCGTGCTCGCCCTTGTCGGCGTGGTGCTGCTGCAGCGTTCCGAAGGCGGCGGCCTCGGCATCGGTGGCGGATCCGGCTTCATGACCGCGCGTGGTGCTGCCAATGCCCTGACGCGTGCGACGGCGATCCTTGCGGCCGCCTTCTTCGCCACGTCACTGACCCTGTCGATCGTCGCCCGCTACGGCGAGAAGCCGATCGACATCCTCGACCGCGTGCCGGCGACGTCGGACGGTGCAGGCAAAGGCGTGCTCAACCAGTTGCCCGGCACGACCACCCCGGCGCCCGCCGGCAGCACCACGCCGACGCCGCCTTCCGGCAACGACGCTTCGGCTCCGGCGACTGCCCCGGCCACGGCGCCTGCCGCCGGTTCGACGCCGCCGGCGACCAACGGCACGGCTCCCGCCGCACCGGCGACCCCGCAGGTCCCGAACCAATAGTCTTCCACGCTTGAAACCGCGATCTGTGGTCGTTTGAACACAGTCGCGGCAAATGCAGCAAGATCACGAAGATTCGACAGGGTGAGGCGGGGCCTCGCGCTTGAGGCAGCCGCGCTTATTCGACTATAGATTGCGCGCGGCATTTCCGGCGCCCTTGGGGGGCGCTGGGCGACGCCGTGGGCAACAAGCATAGAACGATCGGATCTTCGCCATGCAGCTTCGCAGCTTCATTTTCCTGGGACTTTGCGCCGCACTCGGCATGAGTTCCCCAGCCTCCGCCGGCGTGCCGGCAAATATGGCCGCACAGCCTTCGGCTGAAACAACTTCTGCAATCAACGTCGCCGTCAAGAGTGATGCGTCGCAATTGAAGCTTCTCAAGAAGAAGAAAAACCCGACGCCCGACGACCTCGCCCAGATCAAGAAGATCGAGGCCAAGATCGTTGCCGACAAGGAAGCCGCCAAAGCCAAGGCGCTCGAAGCCAGGAAACTGGCGATGCGCGAGGCGGCCAAGGCCAAGGCCGACGCTGAACGGCAGGCGTTCCTGGCCAAGAAGGGCAAGAGCACGCAGGCAACCCAGGTGGCCGATGCCAAGCCGGCCAAGAAGCTGGTTGCCAAGATCATCGAACCGATCGAACCGATCGCGCCGATCCAGTCGGCCGAGCCGCTTCCGGCAGAGGCGATGAACATCGCCCTGACCGGCAACAATGGCGAGTTGCGCAGCGAGGTCATCGGCCAGAAGCAGCCGAGCAGCGGCGGTTTGTTCGCCGGTCTCTTCGGCGGTAGCTCTTCCTCTTCGTCAATTTCATATCTTCCCGAGACACGGGCTCTCGACCAGGCTCTCGCCAAGAGGGAAGCCAAGAAGCAGTTCAAGGTGAAGCCGGAATTCGTGCCGCAGGACGTGGAATTCAGCGGTTACGCTGCCGGTACCATCGTTATCGACACCAGCGCGCGCCGCCTCTACCTCGTCGAATCGTCCTCCACCGCGCGCCGCTACGCCATCGCGGTCGGCCGCGACGGCCTGCAGTTCAAGGGTACGGTTGCAGTCGGTGACAAGCAGGAATGGCCGCGCTGGATCCCGACGCTGGACATGCAGAAGCGCGAGCCGAAGCATTACGGCCAGTACAAGGACGGTATGCCCGGCGGTGGCCAGAATCCGCTCGGCGCGCGCGCCATCTATCTCTATGACGGCAAGAAGGACACGCATCTGCGCATCCACGGCACCATTGCGCCGCAGTCGATCGGAACCAGCGCCTCGAATGGTTGCTTCCGCATGATCAACGAGCACGTCATGGACCTTTACAGCCGCGTCAGGGTTGGCACCAAGGTCGTCATCATCTGACGTTTTCGTCATCCTGCCGAAAGGGCCGGCTCAGCCGGCCCTTTTGTTTTGCCTTGTACACGATCCAAGCGCCTTCTTGGGAAAAAAGC
>NZ_RZOL01000424.1:0-5040 GCF_004022985.1 Mesorhizobium sp. M7A.F.Ca.ET.027.02.1.1
GCCTTGACCGGAATCCGCTCGCTGATGTCTTCCGAGGCCGCGGTGCGAGCAGTGTCGCACCTGCTCAGCCATTCCGGACCGCTTCGCCCGATCTATGTCGGCGCAGATGTGCCGCCGGTCGCCGTCGAGGCCATCATCGCCGCCTTTCGCAGAGGTTTGGGGCGGCGTGAGCGCCTGATGGCTGTGCCGGCCGGTCTGATACGGCCGGTCGTGGCCGCGCTCGGCAGGCGGGCGTTCTGGGACAGCCTGACCGCGACACAGATATGCGACCCCGCCCTGCTGGTATCGCAGGGGTGGACGCCTGAAGCCCGCACGGTCGAGCGGCTGGCCGAGCTGGCGCGGCTCGGTAGATCCTGACTTTCTTGCTTGACCATGATCTTTCCCAAAAACCGGCTTCCACTTTTTGGGATCATGGTCTGCGGTAGAGCGTTCCAAACAGTATCCGAAGATCGAGCCAGAACGACGCAGTGCGGAGGTAGGCAGCATCCGTTTCGGCCAAAAGCTCCGGGTTCGACATGTCGATGCACCTGATCTGGGCCAGGCCGGTTATGCCCGGCAGCGCCGCCAAAACCCCCAGCCGCCTGCGACACTCGATCAACTCGGTTTGGGTCGGCAGGCAGGGGCGCGGCCCGACCAGGCTCATTTCGCCCTTCAGGACATTCCAGAATTGCGGCAGCTCGTCGAGCTTGAACTTCCGTAGGACCTTCCCGACCGATGTCACGGAATCCGCCGGCGCCTCATGCGAGGGTAGTGACGGCGTCCCGACATACATCGTGCGCAACTTGTGGCAGCGAAAAAGCCGACCGTCACGGCCGACCCGCACCTGTGAAAAAATAGCCGGGCCCGGCGACGATGCCCGAACGGCAAGGACGGTGAGCGCCAAGACAGGAGATGTGGCCACCAGCAGCAGAGCCGCACCGGCAATATCGAAGATTTGCTTGGCTGTCTTCATGAACGGCCGATAGTGCTCCCTGCCGAAGTCCCGAGGCAACGCCGCAGGCCAATGCCGTCAATCCGGTCGACGTAGCATGAGCCGATCTCTTGACCAAGCGCGCCACGCAGCCGTCGCAATGTTCAGATGCGCCCCAGGATGAAGGCGAGATAGAGCCCAATGTTTCCGGAAACGGTCTGCCGATAGACGCCGCTTTGGCGCAAGCCTGCCAAGCGGCGGGAAAGGCCACCGTTGCGCCCGCGGATGAAAAGGTCGAGGCACGCCGTCGCGTCCTCGGTCAGGAGATCGCGATTGACGGCGAGACCGTCGAGGTTGAGGTCCGTCCAGCCGGCGAATTCCCCCTTGAACAGGCGGCCAAGCCGAGAGAACCTTGCTTTCCAGGACACGTTGGCGCCGACCAGGTTTGCCGCGTGCTGCCGGTAGCGCACCAGCGGTCGCGGATCGTAGCGGACGATGCCGGCGGCGGCGGTCACTATGAGATAGGCCCACCAGTCATGGCTGACGAACCCGGTCCGCGTGGAGGCCCTGGCCAGCAGGTCGCGTGCCGCGGCGTTGAGCAGGATTGTGTTGCCGCCGGCGATGCTTTGCACAAGCGCATTGCGAAAGGATGGCGGCCGGGCAAACAGCGGCGAATGGCCGACAAGGCTTCCTGTTTCCGTCATGGTTGCGGTTCGCGAACAAAACATCAGCGGGGTTTTCGCATCCTGGGTCCGCATCCAGCTGATAGCGCTCTCCAGCCTGTCGGTCTCCCAGATATCGTCCTGGTCGCAGAAGGCATAGCAGTCCGCCTCGATGCGTCGGTCGACGATCATGGAGCGGAAATTGGCGGCGAAGCCTTGCCGCGGCCCCTCTACCAGCGTCATCCGCCCCTTGGGCCGCCAGCGGGATTTCCATGTCTCGATGATGGCGGTCGTGCCATCGGTGGAGCCATCGTCTGAAATCCACAAGTCGACCAGAGGGTGCGACTGCTCGAGCAGGGACTGCAGCTGCTCCTCGATGAAGGCGGCGCCGTCTTTCGTGCCCATCAGGACCGCGATGCGCAGATCATCTTTGCTCACGAGCAAGATCGCTTTCTGAATTCTGAACGGGCCTAGCTCGCCTGCCCCGCCGTTTTCGGGATCGCGTCTTGACGTGCACTTGCCCTGGCCTTCTTGGCGCGGTCGAGACCTGCCAATGCGGCGAGCGCGCCAGCCTTGTCCTGGTTTTTCGCCGACTGCTGCAGGGCCGTGAGCGCGACCTGGACATCCGACCATTCCACGACGTCCGTGCTGAGGCCGAAAACCTTCGAGATGCCGAGTTCGACGAGTTCCTCGTCTTCGCCATGCAGCGTTTCGTGAAGTTTTTCGCCCGGCCTGATGCCGGTGAACCGGATCGCGATGTCCTTGTATGGGCTCTTTCCGGACAAGCGGATCATCGTTTCGGCCACTTCAAGAATCGGCACCGGCTTGCCCATGTCGAGCATATAGACGGCGTAATCGTGTCCGCTCTGCCGCGACGCGGCATCGGCCGCCGACATGATGACGAGATCGACGGCTTCGGCCACGGTCATGAAATAGCGCGTCATGCGTCGGTCGGTGATGGTGACGGGTCCCCCAGCCTCGATCTGCGCCTGGAATATGGTCGCCACCGAACCATTGCTGCCGAAAACATTGCCGAACCGCACTGCAATGAACTTGGTGGCCGGGAGGCGCCCGCCCGTCTCGCCTGCCGGCGTGCCGTGCAAGGCACTGATGATCTGTTCGGCGGCCCGCTTCGTCATGCCAAGCACCGATGAGGGATCCACCGCCTTGTCGCTCGATATCAGGACAAATTGCGCAACCCCGCACTTGGCGGCAACCTCGGCACAGACGAGCGTTCCGAAAATATTGGTCTGGATGGCCGAATCCCAGTTCTCCTCGAGCAGCGGAACATGCTTGAGCGCCGCGGCGTGAAAGATGATGTCCGGCCGGAATTCGGTGACGACACGCATTATCTGGCGCCGGTCCGCGACATCGACGATGCGGACCTTGAGGCGGTCGTGGTCCTTCTCGTCAACATACTGGCTCAACTGGAAAATGCCGAACTCGGAGTTGTCGGCGACCAGCACCGCCTCGGCTCCCAGTTCCAGCGACCGCTTGACCAGCGTCTGGCCGATTGAACCGGCGCCGCCGGTCACCAGAACGCGTTTGCCGCTGACAAAGGCGCCGATGCGCTGGATATCGGACGCGACCGCCGGACGGCGCAGGATCGTTTCCATCTCGACGGTGTCGAGAACCAGCTTTCCGTGCTGTTCCAACTCCGAAAGGCCTGAGAACTGCACCACATTTATATCGCCGTGCCGGGCAATGCGCACGAGTTCCGAATAGTCCTCGATTTCGTGCTCGGCGCCGCTGCCGAAAATCAGCAGGTCCAGGCTTTTGGTGCCGGTCGCATAGTCTTCCAGGACATCGATCAGGCGCGGCATGGTTGCCACCACGGGAACACCTTGAATCCGCGTGCCCAACGGTGCGCCGCGCTCGGTCGCCATGATGCCTGCGATGGAATAGTCCGCCGGTTGCGCCGTGCGCGTGAAGCGAATGATCAGGTCGGCCTCGCCAAGCCGGCCAACGAACAGCGCGCGCTTGGGCTCAGTATCATCGGACTTGCGGCCAAGAATGCCCCAGCTCGCGCCGTCACGCAGGAAGCGGTAGAACAGCCGGGGTGCCGAGATGATGGTGAAGGAGACGAGGAAGAAGACGATGAACTGACGCTCGTTGAGCCCTGCGACCGGCCGGTAAAACCGCAGCAGCAGCGACGCCATGTAAAGAGTGAACGTCAAGATCGCGCAGCTCTTCAGGATGTTGAAAAAGTCCGGCGTCGAGGCGAAGCGCCAGACGGTGGTGTAGAGGCCACTGTAGCGGAACAGCAAATGGCTGATGACGACGATGCCCGCCCATGTCGCCAGCCCCTCCTTGGAGAGCGCTTCGAACGAAAGATTCGACCGCGAAAGCACGAGGCTGAGTGCCACGGCGACCAGGACCATGACCACGTCCTGGACCATGATGAAGACGCGCCGCATCTGTGGCCTGAGCCCGAATACTGATTCGAGGTAAGAATTCATTGGACGGCACTAGACTCCAGGCTCAAGGGCATCGACACCAGCGAAGTGCGAACACGAAGATACTTCGCGACCAATCCACCTTAAGTGCCATCCCCGGCCCCCGCCGTGGTGTATCGCATACTGCGGGGCGGAGGGCATAGCTAGAGGTTTTTTCGAGAAGAGGCGTCCAGTGGAGAACATGGATCATGCTGGGGCGATTGTCGCAAAGGAAACATTATCAAGAGCTAATAGATAAGTCACACAGCATCAGCATGCGTTCAGTTTTGCCGCAGTTGACTCTGCTCCCCACCGCGTTACGACGCAATGCGTTGCCATATGCCCATCGAAATGGCTATTAGAGACGGGCTTGGTGGTTCGCTATGGCCAGCGAAGAATAATGCGCCAGAATAACGGATTGCGATACTCCCAGCTATGATTGCGGCACTAAACGGCGCTTTTGACGACATCTCAAAGGCCATGAGATTACACCGGGTCTGGATCGCGCTTGCCCACGAGGACATCGGCGACCAGCACAGACGCACGACGCTCGGCCCGCTTTGGATGCTGGTCAATTATTTCGCTTTCGTCGGCACTTTTGTCTTTGTTTTCGTGACCACCGACGCCAGCAACCCAAGCTATATAGCCTATGTAGCCATCGGCATGCTGGTCTGGTTTTATCTCACCGAGACCATCACCATGAGCGTGTCGCTTTTCCAGCGAGAAGCGAGCTTCATTCAAGGCACAACGCTGCCGCTGTTCGTCTATGTGATGCGATTGACGATGCAATGCATCATCAGGGCTGCTTATTCGTTGGCGGGTTGCGCTCTTGTTCTGCTGCTGGGCGGTTATGGGATCAGCGCGAATTGGCTGCTATCGCTGCTGGGTCTGCTGCTCATCATCCTGGCAACGCCTGCATTCGTAACGGTTTTTGCGTTCTTGGGCGCCTTCTTTCCCGATAGTGAGTTCATCGTCGGGAATCTGATGCGGGTCGGCATGTTCTTCACGCCGGTGTTCTGGGTCTATAGCGGTC
>NZ_RZOL01000425.1:0-5033 GCF_004022985.1 Mesorhizobium sp. M7A.F.Ca.ET.027.02.1.1
TGTCGAGCCGCACAAGCGCCCGCTCGAGGCAATCCTGGACAAGGTCGTCGGCAGCGTCGCGGTCGCGCAAAAGCGAGCGTGCGTAGCGGCGCAGGCGCGGTATTTCGCCAAGGATTGCTGCCTTCTTTTCGTCCATGACCGCTGGTTTCGAGGTCGCCCTTATTGATCCCAATTGAACGCGCCTTCCGGGCACGGCGCAAGCGGCCAGCGCGAAGCGGTCTCCCGCCCCGGTCACCCAAGCAATGCAATAACGCTGGCTAGTGCCGATTTATTCCCGCCGATCAAGGAGAGAGTATCTGTTATAATCTGCTCTCCAGACGAAATCTCAGGTCGAGAACGCGTCCGTGACCGTTGAAAACGTGTCCGGGAGCACGTATATTCAATGCTGTATATTCTGCATATTCGAATTGGGATATGCACCCAGCAAGGAAATCGTATATGTCGCTTTACATTCGCGATGACGAGGTCGACGCGCTGGCCCGCGAGTTGCAATCTGCGATCAAGGCGCCGACAAAGACGGAAGCGGTGCGGATTGCTCTCAAGCACGAGCTTGAACGGGCTCGCTCTGTTCTTCCACTAAGCGAACGTATCAAAAAATTTCAGGATGCCGCGAGCGCACTTGGCCCTGATGATCCCACCTTCGACATGAAGAAATTCATGGACGAGGCCTGGGGAGAATCCGATGTTTCTTGATGCCTCCGCCATCATCGCGATCATTCTGAGGGAGCCAGATGCGGGTCATCTGCTCAGAAAGATGGAACCCGCTGAAAAGCTCTATTTTTCGCCGAGTTCGGCCTTCGAGGCGATCGTAGCGATAGCTCGCAGGAAATCGGTAGCGGAAAGAGGCGACCAAGCTTCGACGCCACCTGCTCTGATCGATCAATGCCAAACGATTGTTATGGGCTTCCTCGACGAACTCAAGGCGGTCGAGATTCCGCTGGATACCGGCATTCGCGAACTCGCGATCAAGGCCGCCCGCGACTACGGTCGATATGTCGGCCATCCTGCCAAACTGAACTTCGGCGATTGTTTCAGCTATGCTTGCGCCAAGGCCTACCGAGTTCCACTGCTGTACAAGGGAAATGATTTCTCGCAGACCGATATGGCTTGAGCCCTACCCGACTTCAGACTTCGCCGCCCGTGTCAAAAGCCGCTGGTAGAACAGGCCGATGCCGATCAGCACGGCGCCAAGGCCGATGAACGACAGCGCCCTCAGCACGCCTTCCAACTCCGACATGTCGAAGATGAAGACCTTCAGCACGGCGATCGCGATCAGCGCGGCCGAGGCGACGCGCAGCACCTGCGATTTCAACCAGACACCGGCTGTGAGGAGCGCAACGCCAATCACCAGCCAAAGCGCCGAGTAGGTATAGGTTTCCAACTGGCCGAGGCCGCTCCACAAGCCGATGAACTCGCCCTTGAAAAGGCGCCTCACCGACAGCGTGGCATAGGCGAAGGCAAGCACGGCAGCCACCACGGCCAGCATCTGCGCATACCATTTCGGCCGCTTGTCCCTGGCGTAGAGCGCCAGTCCCCCGGCGGCGACCGCAGGCAGGAGATAGGCGAGAAACAACAGGTTGAACACCGGGATCCGGCCTGTCGATTCGTCTGACAACAGCGGATTCAGCACGACGAAGTGCCTGACAACGATGAAGGCGACCGAGGCCACACCGGCGGCCATCGAACCATAGCGCAGCACCGAGCTTGGCGAGCGCATGTCGATGGCGACCAGGATGGCGCCGGCGCCGATGGCGATCAGGGTGTAGATCGACTGTTCGGCGAGCGTCATGGCACCCGTGTCGATGACGCCGCCGTGCATGGCGTGGCGCACCAGCATAGCGAGCGTGAGCAGCGCAAACAGCGCCGCAGCCGCCTCCATGGCAAGGCGCGGCCGGCCATTCGTGGTGCGCGCAAGCTGCCAGGCGGCAAAGCCGAAGGCCAGTGCCGGCACGCCGTAGCCTGGCAGCAGCCAGTTGAACACCGGCGTCGTCGACAGGAACCCGGCACCGACGATGGTCGGGTCGAAAGCGACGCGGCCAAGCACCGCGATCACCGCGCCGACCGAAATCCAGCCGAGCACCGGATAGGCGCGCCAGCGCGTAGTCAGCGCCGGCACGATGGCCGCCGCACCGAGCAGGATGGTGGTCCAGCCGGAATCGAAAGCCATATGCACGAGCAGGAGCCCGGCGATGGCCGCGCCGCCCAGGGCAAACGACACCGCGACACCGCCCTTGAGCGGCGGCTCCTCGGCCCGCGCGATCCACTCGCCGCCGGCGGCGAAAATGACGACCAGCAGTGCCGCTGCGGCAGCGTAGACAAGGTCACGGTCGAGATTGCCGAAGGTGAACCAGAGTGCCAGCAGGATGACCAGCGGGACAATGACGCCCCACGCTGCCCATGAGGCCGCGCGGATCTGCGTGCCGGCGGCGAACCGGCGCGCGGCCCAGAAGCCGGCGCCGATGAAGACCAGGCCGAGCACGATGCCGATGCGCAAGGTCAGCGCGTTGGACGTGGCCACCGGCAGTCCGTCAACGCCCAAGGCGCCGCTGGAAAAATCGGAAGCGATCGAGGTTGGCGGGATGATGCCGAGATAGATCAGCACCGTGACGAGTCCCGCTGCATAGACGAGCGGCAGCGCCAGGGGGCGATAAAGCGCGACGACCACCATCGCGGCGATCACCACCGCGCCCGGCAAAGCGTAGCCGGCGGCAGCGAAGGCCGGGTCGACCGACAGGCCCAACGCCGAGAATGCGACGAACAGGCCAGGCACGATGGACGGCCAGTCGAAAGCCCTGGCTGGTCCAGGTTCGTCGTCACGGCGAGCGAGCCAGACAAGGGCGAGCACGGCCAGCGTGACGGCGTCGATGAACAGGATGGCAGAGAGGTTCGCCCCTGGCGCATCGGTCATATAGAGGATGGTCCAGACACCGGCGCCGAAAAAGGCAGCCGCCATCAGTAATTTCCAATCGCGCATGCGGGCGATGGCGCCGGTGGCGGCAAGCACGATCGCGAGATAGCCGAAAAGCGCCCAGGGATTGGGTGCCTGCGAGGCGACCAGCACCGGCGTCACCATGGCGCCGACAAGGCCGATGCCGGCCAGCGCCTGGCCATGGACAAGAGCTGCCGCGATCGTCGCCACACCGATGACGCCGAGCAGCGTGAAGGCGAGTGCCGGGCCGATGAAGCCGTAAATGCCATGCGCGGCATAGACGGTGCCGAACAGGATGAAGGCACCGGCAGCAGTCAGGATCGCTGGAATATAAGCGCCGGCGGCCCCTTGCACCGGCACCTTGAAGCCGGTGCGCCGGATGAACTCGCCGCCGGCGACCAGCACCAGGCCGAGCACGCCGGCCATGGCCAGCCGCACGCCGGGACCGAAAATGCCGGCCTCGATGGTGTAGCGGATCAGGAACAGGCCGCCCAACGCCAGCGCGATGCCGCCAACCCAGACCGCCCAGCGGGTACCGAGCGCGGTTTCGACATCGGATTGGCGGGCGGCTTTCGCCGCTGCGGGAAGCTCCGCGGGTTCCACTGCCTTCGGTGCCGGTTCTGGAGCGGTCCACGGCCCGGAGACGATCTCGCCGGTCGAGTCTTCCGTGTCCGTGGCTGGCGCCGGGGCTGTGACCGCTGCGCTTACCTCCGGCGGAACGATATCGGCCGCGGCCGCTACGTCCGGAGCCATATCGGCGGGCGCGTTGTCGGCCACCGCCTGTTCGGACGGCCTGGCCGCAGGCGGCATGGCTCCCGAGAGCACAAGGCTGCGCAGTGCGCCAAGCTCGCGCTCGACAAGGCCGATGCGGCTCTGCTGGCGCGAAATGATGACGAACAAGGCGATGATGGCGACAAGGCCGATCAGGCTTTCAAACATGGCGGTTCCCCCAAACCAGGCCAGTTTTCACTGACATTCGTCTTACTGACATTCAAATGCGGCGGCCAAACGGCCAGAAAATCCAAGCTCGGAAAACTCAATGCGCCGCCAGTCAACGCGCCGCCAGATTGGCGGCCGGAAAGATCGAGCATGTTTCGGTGCCGAAAGCCAGCAGCTTGCCGCCGGCATCCTTCAGCGTCGCTTCCGACACCGCCAACGTGCGGCCCTTGTGAACAACCCTGCCCTCGCACACCACCTCGCCGGTCTTCGGCGTGATGGGACGCGTCAAATTCACCTTGAACTCCGCCGTGGTATAGGCCTCGCCCTTTTCGAGCAGCGTCTGCACGGCACAGGCCAGTGCCGAATCGAGCAGCGTCGCCGCCCAGCCGCCATGCACGCTGCCCAGCGGATTGAGATGGCGCTCGCTCGGCATGCCACGAAAGACAGCGCGCCCTTCCGAGACTTCGGTGAGAGTGAAATTCAGCTGGAAGGAAATCGGCGGCGCCGGATACTTGCCGTCGACGATGCGCTGCAGCAATTCCAAACCGGTGTATTTCAGGATGTCGGCGTGCGGAATGGTGCCGAGGCCGAGCGGTGAGACCCGGCCAGGATAAAGTTCGACCTCGCTCATGTGATGATTTCTCTGGCTGCGTCTTCGCCAGCTATGGCCTTGCCGCGCGCGTGATGTTTGCGCAAGGCGGCGAGGAAGCCGGTACGAGCGTCCGGCGGCTCGATGCCGCGCGGCTCATAGACGTGGCGGTTGAAGAAGAAGCCGGTGAGCCGGAAGGCGTCGTCGACATCAGCCGCATCGGCGCGCAGGCCGGAGCCGCGCTGCAGGAAGGCCGGCAGAGCCAGCATCTTGTCGCGCCACGGCAAACCGGCTTCGCGCGATACCGCACGTCCCGACTTCGGTGAGACATAGGCCAGATCCTGTCGCGTGCCGGTGGCGGCACATTGACTGAGATCGAGGCCGAAGCCGAGTTCGTCCAGCACCAGAAGCTCGAAGCGCGCCACCAGTTCGCCGGCAACGTCGGCGTCGTCGAGATGGACGATCATCACGGCAAGCGTTTCGTAGAGACCTTCATGCGCGTCGCGCTCGGGCAGCAGGCGCAGATGCGCGGCCATGGTCTGCAATCCGTAGACGGCGACGGCGCTGTCCATCAAC
>NZ_RZOL01000426.1:0-5029 GCF_004022985.1 Mesorhizobium sp. M7A.F.Ca.ET.027.02.1.1
GCGCTGGCGCGGGCGCTGGTGATCGAGCCGGCGGTGCTTCTGCTCGACGAGCCGCTCGGCGCGCTCGATCTCAAATTACGCCGGCAGATGCAGGACGAGTTGAAAGCGATCCAGAAGCGCGTCGGCACCGCCTTCATCCACGTCACCCACGACCAGGAAGAAGCGATGGCGCTGGCCGACCATTGTGTGGTGATGAATGACGGGCGCATCGAGGACGAAGGCCCGCCCGAGCGCGTCTATCACAGGCCGGCGACGCGCTTTTCCGCCACCTTCATGGGCGAAAGCTCGATCCTTGCCGGCACGGTCACGGAAGCGAAGGAGAGGACAAGCACCGTCGCCACGCCCGTCGGGCCGGTCTCGCTGCCCGGTGCGCTGCCGGTGGGCTCCGCCGTTGCGCTGGCCATACGGCCGGAGCATCTTGTCCTCGGCGAGGCCAGCGGCGGTGTCAGGCTCGGCACGGCTGAGGTGAGCGATGTCGTCTTCCAGGGCAGCTTCAAGCGCGTGCTTGCGGTTTCCATCGAGGACCCCTCGCTTCACTTCATCGCCAAATTGCCAGCGACGGCGGCCGTCCAGCCGGGCGACACGGTCGCGATTTCCTGCAATACCGACCAGATTATTCTGCTGACGGACTGAGCTTTTCTGACGGATTGAACATGGCAACACTTCCGCTCATCGAGGCACCCGACTGGTACGAAACCATCCGCATGAGCGATGGCGTGACCTTGATCCACGAGCCGTGGATAAAGCCGTTCTTCCGCTGCAATATGTGGCATGTGCGCGGTCGCGATCGCGATCTCCTCTTCGACACCGGCCTCGGCCATTTCAGCCTCCGGCGCCATGTACCGCTGGTGAGCGAGCGCAAGCTGATTTGCGTCGCCAGCCACACGCATTTCGACCATATCGGTTGCCACCACGAATTTCCCGAGCGCTGCGTGCACGCCGCCGAGGCCGGCATCCTCGCCGATCCGCGCAATGAATGGACGGCAGCCGGCACCTATGCGACCGACGAGATGTTCGATCGCATGCCGCAAGGCTGGGACACGGCGCGCTACGGCATTTTGCCTGCGCCCGCCGGCCGTTTGCTCGGCCAGGGCGATGTCGTCGATCTCGGCGACCGTGCCTTCGAGGTGATCCACACGCCCGGCCATTCGCCCGGCGGCATCGCGCTCTACGAAAACAGGACGGGCATCCTGTTATCCGGCGACATCATCTATGACGGCCCGCTGATCGACGACGTCTACCACTCAGACATTCCCGACTACATGGCGACGCTGATGCGCCTGCGCGACCTCCATGTCTCGGTCGTGCATGGCGGGCATTTCCCAAGCTTCGGCAAGGTACGCTACCGCCAGCTTGTCGACGAGTATCTGGAACAGAAGCGGCAAGCCGGCTGCCATCTGCGGCAGCCCTGAAAGCGGTTAGCGCATCAGTTCGAAATGCCGCGGGAACGCCTGATGCAGCAGGAGCAGCATGGTCTTGCGCAGCACGTTGGTGTCACGGCTGGACGGATTGAGATGATCCCAATACCAGGCGCCATGAACCAGATAATTCAGGCTCTCCGACAGCGTATCGATGTCGACGCCGGTATAACCGCCACTGCGCGAAATCTCGATCAGCAGCTCGCGCGCCTCGGCGGTGTAGGCAAGGTCGCTCGGCAGGCCGATTTCGTTGTAGATCTGCATGCTCTTGCGGTCGCTGGAAAACACGACAAAAACTGAAACCCATTTCGGATGCTGGCGGGCGAAACGTTGCGCGCAATCGACCGCGCCCAGAGCCCGCTCAACCGGCGACAGGCCGGGCGCCCGCACCAACGTCACCCACAGCTCATCATATCGATCGCTGAGATACTGCAGGACGGCGCGAAACAGGTTCTCCTTGCTGCGGAAATGGAAGACGACCAGGGCATTGGACGAGCCGACATGTTCGGCGATGCGCTGCATGGTGACGCTTGCCAGCCCCTCCTCCGCGATGAGTTCGATGGTGGCGTCGATGATCCGCTGCACGCTGGCTTCGCCGCGCTCGCGCCGACGGTCCTTGGGCGGCGCGGCATCGTTTGCCGCACGCCCATTCTTCGCCGTTGCGCCTTTGCGTTTTGCCGCCGCAGCCTTTTGTTGCGCCATCTTCGTCCAGCTCCTTTCGGACCTTCTGGCGCGATCACCGGCGCCACCACAGATTCGTCTATTCGAGGTGTCCGGCGTCGGCTCTCCAACCGCGGCAAGAGCCGCATCGCCCTGTTATAGCGACGGACGCGTTTCGGCGTTTGTGTACCACTGCCCGTTGGCCGTCTCATAGGCCATGGCCGCTCGGAAAACATCGGCATCGCAATAGGTGCGGCCGACGATCTGGATGCCTGTCGGCACGCCGCTTGCCGCCCGACCCGAAGGGATGGACAGAACCGGACAACGGCTCATCATGTTGAACGGCGTCGTCATCACCCATCCCAACGACGGGTTCACCTGCTTACCGTTGATCTCGACCGTACCCGTGGTCTGATCGAACTCCGCCGGCACGGAGGGAAGCGCGTTGGTCGGGCAGATCAGCACATCGTAGGTCTCCAGCAGCGGCCCCAGCGTCTGGTACATCCTGGCCGCCACGTCGAGTGTTCCGACGAAGTCCGTCGCCTTCGACTTTTGCCCGTCCTCGGCGAACTGCCTGGCATAGCTCGTCATGTCCTTGCCGTGCTTCTTGAGCAGCTGCGACAGCGATGCGCCGAACAGATGCTCGAGATAGGCCATGCCCGCCCTGAGCACTTCGTCGCCCCAGCCCAGATCGACTTCCTCGACCGTGGCGCCGAGCGAACGGAACACATCGCAGGCGGCAAGCGTGTTCTTGCGCACGTCCGGGTCGACTTCGAAAGAACCAAGGTCCATCGAGAAAGCAATCTTCCAGCCCTTGATCGGCTTGTACTCGAGCGGCAGGCGCAGTTTCGGGCGCAGCGTGGCGATGTCGAGCGGGCTTGGTCCGGCCATCACATTCTGCAGCAGGATCGCATCCCCGACGTTTCGCGCCAGCGGTCCGGTGTGGCAGTAGAAGTCGAGGTTGAATGGCGGCTCGTCCGGATTGCGCCCGTAAGGCGGCTTGAAGCCGACAAGACCGCAGGCCGACGCGGGAATCCGGATCGATCCCGCAATGTCCGAACCGGTGGCGATCGACGACGTGCCGGATGCCAGCGTCGCCGCGGAGCCTCCCGACGAACCACCGGGCGTGAAATCCGGGTTCCACGGATTGCGCGTCACGCCCCAGCGTTTCGACCAGGTGTAGCCGGCGCAGCTGAATTCAGGCGTCGCCGTGCGGGCATGGACAATGCCTCCGGCCTTGATGATGCGCTCGTTCATCGTCGAGGTATGGCCACCGATAGCATCCCCGGACAGCAGCGAGCCGTGCGAGGTCGGCTTGCCCTTGATGTAGCTCTCGTCCTTTATGCCGATCGGCAGGCCCTCGAGCGCCCCGGTCCGGGCGCCCATGGCGTATTTTGCCTCGGCTTTCCTGGCCAGGTCTATCGCCTCGTCGAAATGCGTGAAGGTGAGGCAGTTGATCGTCGCTTTGGTGGCTTCGGCGCGGCGGATGGTGGCCTGCATCAGTTCGACGGGCGAAAGCTTCTTTGCCTTGAACAGCCGCAGCGCCTCGCTGGCCGGCATGTAGCAAAGGTCGAGATCGGTCATGGGAAGTCTCCTGCGATCTGCGCATCGCGTTTGGCATGGACGGAAGATGACCGCGCCGCGTGCGGCGGCGCGGGAAAGCCTGGTCAGGTCATTTCTGCAGGTCGGTCCAGATCTTCGTGTAGAGCGCCTGCACATCGGGCGGGCAGGCCAGCATGAATTGGCCCTTGGCGGCGAACTCGGCGGGAATGTTGACTTCCGGCGCGGTCTTCATGTCGTCGGGCATGAAGGCTTCCGAGCCCTTGATGCCGTTCGAATAACGCGCAAAGGCTGAGATCAGCGCCGCATTCTGCGGATCCATGATGAAGTTCTGGAACAGCTTGGCGTTGTCGACATTCTTGGCGTCCTTGAGGACAGCGACATTGTCCATCCAGATCGGATAGCCTTCCTTGGGATAGCCATAGACGATCTTGTCGTTCTCAAGCCGCTCGCGCAGCGATATGCCGTTCCAGTTGACGCCCGCGGCGATGTCGCCCCTGCCCAGGCCATCGACGGCCGCATAGTCGAGCGAAAGCCATTTCGCCTTCGCCTCCACCAGCTTGTCATGCACCTTCTTCAGCATCTGCATGTCGCTGCTGCAATATTTGCCACCCTCGTAAGCGATGGCGAGGAACATGATGTCACCCATTTCAGGAACGACATTGATCTTGCCGACGAGTTCGGGAGGTGGGTCGAGGAAGATCGCCGATGTGTTCGGATCGCCGGCATAGACCGACTTGTTCACCGAAATGCCGGTCGTGCCCCACTGCCATGGAACGGTGTATTTACGGCCTGGATCGAATGGAACATCGACCCACCTGGGATCGACGTTCTTGAAGTTTTCCATCTTGTTGGGATCGGTCTCCAAGAGCAGACCTTCGCTGATCCAGACCGGCACGACGCTCGCCGAAGGCACGACGATGTCATAGCCGGAGGCGCCCTGCCGGACCTTGGCCAAGGCGGTATCGTTGGAGTCATAGTCGGTGACGGTGACCTTGACCTTGTAGGTCTCCTCGAACTTCTTGATCAGGTCGGGGCTGGTGTAGTTGCCCCAATTGTAGATGTTGAGCTCGCCGTCGGCACGGGCCACGCCCGTGACAGTCAGCAGCGACAGGCCGATGGCCGTCGCGGTCAGTTTCCAGTTCATGCTGCATGCTCCCATTGTTGGGACCGGCGGCGTTACGGCCTCAGGTCCGTTTCCTGCTGACGAAAAGATGGCCGCGGCAATGCCGACCGGCTCGAGCCCGGCCGTCGACATCGCAGTTGCGGCATGCGGCGCGCCGGCAACGGCAAGCCGCATCGCGGTCGAGATATTCCCCTCTTCATTGTGGCCATTCACCGGCTGGCGCCGGCTGTCCAACTCAATTCGCGACCTCAGGAGTAACTATGAC
>NZ_RZOL01000427.1:0-4991 GCF_004022985.1 Mesorhizobium sp. M7A.F.Ca.ET.027.02.1.1
CGCAGGAGGACCCCTATTGGGTCCATGCTTACCGCATCGGCTTTGACGGCAAGGGACTGACTGCACTGACGCCCGAACCGGCCAACCACCATATCGAGTTCTCGCCTGACAGGCGCTATTATGTCGATCTCTGGTCACGCATCGATCTGCCCCCGCGCATGGCACTCTACCGCGCCAGCGACAATGCCAAGCTCCAGCAGATCGAGACGGCCGACATTTCCGAGCTCGTCGCCGCAGGCTGGCAGCCGCCGCTCAGTTTCCATTCCAAGGGGCGCGACGGCAAAACTGACATCTGGGGTGTGCTCCACCTGCCAGCCAACTTCGACCCGACGAAGAAATACCCGGTTGTGGAGAATATCTATGCTGGACCCCACGGCTCCTTCGTCCCAAAATCCTTCTCGCGGTGGACAGAGCCGCTCACGCAGCTGGGCTTCGTCGTTGCTCAGATCGACGGCATGGGCACCAACAACCGCTCCCGCGCCTTCCATGATGTTGCTTGGAAGAATCTGAAGGACGCAGGATTTCCCGATCGCATTCTGTGGCACAAGGCGGCGGCCGCGCAATATCCATGGTACGACATATCCAACGTCGGCATTTTTGGCGCATCCGCCGGCGGCCAGAGTGCAGTCAGCGCGCTGCTCTTTCACCCCGATTTCTACAAGGTCGCCGTCGCCAAAAACGGCTGCTTCGACAACAGGATAGACAAGACCTGGTGGAATGAACTGTGGATGGGGTGGCCGGTCGGCATTGAATATTCGCAATCCTCCGCCGTTGACAATGCTCACAGGCTGCAGGGCAAGCTGATGATCGCGGTCGGCGAAATGGATGATAATGTCGATCCGTTTTGCTCGTTCCAGCTTGCCGATCGACTCATCAAGGCAGGAAAAGATTTTGACATTGTCTACGTTCCTGGTGCCAATCACCATACTCTAGGCACCTACACCGAGCGCAAACTCCTAGACTTCTTCGTTCGCAACATTCTCGGTCAGACCCCGCCCGACTGGAACAGCAAACCGATCGAGCTGGAGTAGCTTGTGGCTCTTGCAATTGTTAGCTCGCCTTATCGGCTGTAATCAGGGCGAGGCGCGAGCAAATCTGCACCGAAGGACGATCGTGGAGTCTAGGACTTGCGCTGCGTATTGAGGATAGGCTCGCCGCGACGTTGGTCTGAGCAAACTGCTTGATAGGCACGCCTGCAGACCGCGTGTGTGCGATTGCAAGATCCCCTATCAGCCTGGTGTGAAGCGTTCAGGGGAAAAGCCGCACCCAACGCCGCTTCCGCTCGCCGTAACGCTACGGCGGTGCGGCCCACCCGATCCGCTCGACGAGCATAGGAACACATAGGTCCCCGAACGGACGATTACCTTGGCAATAGAAGACCCTCGTCGGTCATCGCCGCTGTGGGTGGCAGCCCGTCGGTCTGGAGCTGCCACGATTCTCATCCTCGCGTCACATATGAGCTGAAGCTTTCCGGATCGGGTATCCAATCGGCATCCAGTTGCTCGGCGATATGGTTGAATTCTACCTCAGGACAAGAGTGAGTAGAGCAGCCCCGCTACGAAAATCCTATCCTGGTTCGTTTGACGCATCGACTATTCAGATTGATTGGCGTGATACCCGGCGCGGCCGCAACACGCTAGGCCGTCAACCGCTGAGCAGAAAACCAGCCTTCGCCTTCCGCGGCGGCGGACCTCGTCAGCCTTTCGAAAGCTTGCCTGAGTAGGTTGCTCATGTGATCTGTGGAAGTGAGGCTAGCGTGCACCCGTACAAACTGGACATTCATCGTAGCAGCTTGGCTGCAGGTGCAGCACGCCGTACCGCACGAGCAAGCGGACAAGCCGGCCAAGCCGGTTTTGAGCAGCACTTGGGCGAATTGCAGGCGGCGGATGAGTTGATGAGTGCACCAGGCGAGGATGTCCTCGTCAATGGCTCGCATGGCAAAGGTGAGTTGAGACCAACGAAGAGGCAGAGGATCCAAAGCAATCTGCAGCATGCTGTCACTGAGCGGCAACCAGGTCAGGTTGGTGACTCAGGCGCTCGCGCGATGATGCAACTCCCTGCCCATCAGGTGGGTACATCGGAACGGGAGGCGCAGCTCGCGATGCAGGGGGATGAGCACGAATACACCCCAGCGCCGCATCTCGATGGGTCGATGCCCTCGACAGTGCAGCCGGATCGTCCAATTGTGGCCCCCGACGGTGCCGACAAGCGTCCTGTTTATTCCAACGATGCCACCGCCATCGAAGGGCTGAAGTCTGCACTCCTTGCGGGTAAAGCCAGGCCGGACACGGTCACTCGCAGCGCAAATTCTCTTTTCGGCTTTAGTCGTTGGCTCTTTCAAAACAAAAAGCCAGGGTTTGCTGCTCGGCTTTACCATCCGTCGCTGAGCCAGGATCTCGAGGAGTACGAGAGTAGGGGTGGTTCCTCCACAGTGGCTGGCGCACTGCGTCAACTGATGAAGCCGATAGGCGGAGCCGCCCCGATTGTGGGTCGCGCTGTCCTGAACCCCCATCCTGACGACGCCGCGCTCACTAGACATTTCAGATCCGCGAGCGGCTACGCAACTGCTCTTAACCATTTCAGTCATTACCTACGTCAAAATGACAAGCTCGGGATTGCGGGCCGGATTTACGATGAATCGCTGGATAAAGATGTTGAGAGCTACAAGGCCGCCTCCTCTACTCGTGGAGCTCCGATCGAATCTGCACTGGTTTATATCCGCAAGCACCCGCCGCGCGTTATACTCGGGAGTCATCTGGAAAACGCGGTCAGCATGGAGGCTCGTCCCCGTGGCGACGCTGCTCAGCATACCGCACCACAGCAGGGATTCGATTGGCCAGAGGAGCTCCTGCCGGTAGGTTATAAGGAGGGCACCGATCTACCATTGTCTCTCGCCCCAACCGCGCACCAACACCAAGCACCCGACTTTGGAGAGGCCGTCCCTCACTTGAACTGGCGCCACGGCGACCAGGGCGCCCCGGAGGGGCTGGTAGCTGCACGGGACAGGAGCAGCCCGCTGCCAAGCGAGGCGGTGCCACATAAATCTGGACGGGGACTCGCTACGCAGCCCAGATTGTGGGCGGAGAAATCCGCCTCGCCAGAGCTCTTTCGACGGCGGGCGGAGCAGGCTCTGCCGGCGTCCGCCAGAGGTGTGGAGACATCCTCCGCGGTTGATGAAGCCGCCGCTCGCCAAGCTTTGGCTTGGTTGCAGCAGGAGATGGAGGGGATCGAACCGATGCAGGATCCTCATAAGGTGGCTACACCGGAATCTGAGGCGCAGCTCGTCAGGCAGAGGGATGAACACGAATCCACCCCAGCACCGCATCCCGGAGGTGGTGGTTCGATGTCCTCGACAGTGCAGCCGGATCGTCCAATTGTAGTCCCCAACGGTTCCGACAAGCGTCCTGTCTATTCCAACGATGCGACCGCTATCGAAGGGCTGAGGGCAGCATTCCACGCGGGTAAGGCCAGCGCGAACACGGTCACTTTCAATGTAAATTCTCTTTTCGGCTTTAGTCGGTGGCTCCTTCAAAACAACAAGCCAGGGTTTGCTGCTCGGCTTTACCATTCGTCGCTGGATCAGGATCTCAAGGAGTACGAGAGTACGGGTGGTTCCTCCACCGTGGCTGGCGCACTGCGTTACCTCAAGAAGTCGACAAGCGGAGCCCCGATTATGGGTCGCCCTCTCGTGATCCCCTATCCTGACGATGCCGAGCTCATTAGAGATTACAGAGCCGCTTCGACCAAGGAGTACCTGGCAGCGCCTGCGACCGGACGGAATCCAGATACCGTGGGCGGCTATACAAATTTTCTTAGACATTTTAGCCAGTATCTGCGTCAAAATAACAAGCCTGGGATTGCCGCTCGGATTCACGACAAATCGCTGGATAAAGATGTTGAGAGCTTCAAGGCTGTCTCCTATGGTAATAGACTAAGTATCGGTTCTGCATTGGCTCACCTCCGGGATATCCTGCCGCGCATTGTGCTCGGGCGCGAAACTGTCCTTGCTGCTCATCCGGCAGACGCAGTCACCAGGCGCGTTGGGGCCGCTGCTGAAGCTGGGCCAGCGGCACCGGCAAGAGCTCCCCAACCCGCCTCGCCAGCAACCGCTAAGCTGCCAGGCACCTACCGCGGCCTTCCACTGGTTGATGTGACCACACTGACGACCAGTTCCTCTGGGGCTCAGATCGGGGCGCTCGATCCGACAGCCCCGTCCAACGTTGCAACGGGGCGGGTGCTCGGCGCCGCCGAATGGCTGAGCGACGCCCATGTCCAGAGAGATTACAATTTGCTGGAGCGGCAACTGCAGGGGATCAATCCGGCGCTCGCTGCCCGGACTCGGCTGGTGGATCCTTCCGTATCCCATCTACTGCGACACACGTCGCCGCAAGACGCTCGAGGCATATTGCAGTCCATCTATAATCAAAACAACGCCACAGCCGACTTCCTGTTCTTGCCAGTGAATAATGGCACGGCTACTAGCCCCGGCACCCATTGGTCGCTGCTGCTCGTTGATCGCCGCGACCCCGAAAGGCGGTTCGCCTATCACTACGACTCCCTCCAGCGAGAGGGATATAACGACGTGCCTGCAAAACAGCTCGCAGGACTGCTGAATGCTACCTTGGCGCCAGCCCCCATGGCCAGACAGACGAACCATTATGATTGCGGCGTATTTGTCCTGGAGGGCACGTGGGCGCTGGTTGAACGATTGGTGAAAGGGCAGCGGCCAGACCACGAGCCGCTGCCCCTCGACAACCTCGTTGCCGATCGGCAGGCGCTGCAAGACCGGCTAAGGAGGCGCTTGCCGCACGAGGAAGAGCCGCGGCAGCTGCTGGAGGATGAACCCGCCTCCCCACCGATGATGGCATTCGAGCCAGGGGAACTGCGGCAACTGTTGGAAGACGAGCCTGACTCCCCACCAATGATGGCGTTCGAGTCAGGGGAACTGCGGCAACTGTTGGAAGACGAGCCTGCCTCCCCACCAATGATGG
>NZ_RZOL01000428.1:0-4991 GCF_004022985.1 Mesorhizobium sp. M7A.F.Ca.ET.027.02.1.1
GGCTGCGGCTGATTTGGCCTGGCCTCGGCGGCAATGTCGGGGACGTCGACGGCAAATTTGCCCTTCAGCGGCTTGGCCGTGCGCGCCACCAGGTTCCACAGAACCCGGTCGTCCTCGCTGAGCTTGTCCGGGCGCCGGGTCATCGGACCGCACCCGCAACGAGCGCGCGCGGCACCAGCGCATAAAAATCCGCGGCATTGCGGACCACGCCGGCGATCTCGCCCGCGGCATCGCCCGAACCGGCGAACAGGTCGCCCCGCGCCGGTCCGGTGATGGCCGAGCCGGTGTCCTGCGCGATCATCAGGCGGCGGAACGGTTTTGCGTCGAAGGCAGTGAGCGTCGGCGCGTCGATGTAAAAGGGCGTGCCGAATGTATGCAGCAGGCGGTCGACGGCGATCGAGCGGCCCGGCGTCAGCGGCACCTTGGCGGCGGCGATCGGGCCAAGGGCCGCGTCCTCGACATCGGCCTCGCGAAAGAAGATGTAGGAGCGGTTCTGACGCAGGATCTCGTCGACGCGGTCCGGATGCGCCTTGAACCAGGCGCGGATCGACTGCATCGTCACCTCCGCCAGCGGGATCTCGCCAATCTCGCTCAGGATCTTGCCGGGCCCGGTGAAGCGCTGGCCGGATTTGGCAGCATAGGTGACGCGGACAAGCCGGCCGTCGGTCATGGCGAGGCGTGCGGCACCTTGCACGTGAATGAAGAAGGCATCGACCTTGTCGGCCAGCCAGGCGATTTCCAGGCCCTTGCCGTCGAGCGCGCCGCGCTCGATCTCGCCACGGTCGGGATACTCGACCGGCCCGTTCGGCGTCTGGCGCGCGAAAGCGAGGTAGGGATCCAGGCCGGGCGGCCGGTTTCCGTCGTCGATATCGACGAGATCGGCCGGGCGCGACAGCAACGGCACCGAAAATCGGTCCGTGCGCACCGGTGAGGCCTCGACTTGCGGTTCATAGAAACCGGTGACGAGCCCGGCGCCGGCATTTTCGGCAGGGATAAGCGCCGGGGCAAAATGACGCTCGAAGAAGGCGCGGGCTTCCCCGCGGGTCGGCGACCGATTCGCCGGCGAAACGGTCCGCGCCTCCGCGTAGGCATCGGCAAAAGCGTGGAAGTCGACGCCGAGCGCACCGCTGCGATAGGGTTTGGCCAGGACATGGAAGGCCGAGCGGCGAAAGGCAGCGAAGGCCGCCAGATGGTCGTCATCGTCCCAGCCGGGCAGGTCGCCGAAGGCTTTCTCGACAAAAAGAGGCGATAGCGACACCGGAGCCTCGCCGCGTGTTTCGAACTAGTCTTCTTCCTCGGTGGCGACGAGCTTCCAGTTCGGATCGCGCGAGCGCGTGTCGCGCGCGAAGGTCCAGACATCCTTGACCTCGGCGACGGTTTCCGGGTCGCCGTCGATGACCGCGCCTGCCTTGTCGCGGGTCGCGGAAATCAGCTCGCTGATGATGCGCAGCGTGACATGCGCCTCGCCGCCCTTCATCTCGGCCGAGACGATGTCGGCCTTGTCGATGCCGACGAAGGAGGACTGGATCTTTTCCGCCTTGGCCTCGCGATCGCCGATGGCGGCGACAAAACCGTCATAGACCTCGCGCGACAACAGGTTCTTCAGCGTTTTTCGATCGCCGTCGGCATAGGCCATGACGATCATCTCGTAAGCCATCTTGGCGCCGTCGACGAAACCCTTCGGCTCGAAGGACAGATCATTGTCCTTGATGCTGCGCAGGCCCTTGTTGAGGTCGGTATCGGGCTTGGCGAAAGCGTCGATCGCGGCATAGGTGTCTGGAGCCGGCTCGCCTGGCGCGCGCTTGCGCGGCAGCGAGACGACGTTTTCGGATTTCTGGGCGGCATCCTTGTCGCCGGTGCGAGCCGCCGAATAGGGATCGAAGGGCGGCCGTTCGCTGCCGGTGCGGCGGCCCAGCACATTGCGCAGCTGGAAAAAGATGACCACCGCCGCAATCAGGAAGAAAATCGTGCCGAAGTCGAAGAATCCCATATCTTCCGCCAATCAATCCCTGCCCTGTGGCCGGACCGTCAGGCCCAATGGCCACGGTCGCATAGCGTTCAACATTCAAAGCATATAGAACGCAAGGCGCAATCATTCAAATCAAAGGCAGGCATACCTATCTAACAGCCTCAGTGCCAGCGGCGATTGCTCGCTGGCGGCCAAAACAATCGAAACGATCATAACAATCGAAAAAGGTTGGCAAGACTTGCGCATTTCGCTGCTTCCCTTCTTTCTCCTCGCGCTTCCGCTGCTGGAAATCGCCGGTTTCGTCATCGTCGGCCGCGAGGTCGGCGCGCTGGCGACGGTCGGCCTCGTGCTGGCCTCAAGCATCGCCGGCGTGCTTTTGCTCCGATACCAGGGCTTTGGTGTGATGGCCCGCATCCGCACCGAGATGGCCGCCGGCCAGAACCCCAGCCGCCACCTTGCGCACGGCGCCATGATCGTGGTTGCGGCGATCCTCCTGATCATCCCCGGCTTCATATCAGACATCATCGGCCTGTTGCTGTTCCTGCCGCCATTGCGCGATTTTGCCTGGAGCCGGTTCAAGGGCCGCATTGTCGTCGCCACCGATTTCTCAACCGGCGGTTTTCGTGGCCGGCGCGACAGGGTCATCGACCTCGAAGACGGCGACTATTCGCGCGAAGACGATCTGAAGCGCGGACCGGATCACAACTCGCCGTGGCGCCGCCTGAAGGACGATTAGGGCGCCGTCCCATCTCCATCCCGCAGCCCGGAAGCAAGGCGGCAAACCTTGTCTTGTCATCCCCGCCATGGTAGCGAACGCCCGATTTCAATTCGGTCAGCGACGCTGCCCAGGCAAGAGGACAAGGCTTATGGCCAGCAAAGATGACGCGCCGGTCGGCGCAGCCAATGGAAACGGCAATGCGGCGCAGCCGTCGCTCAACGTTCTGGCGCAATATGTGAAGGACCTGTCCTTCGAAAGCCCCGGCGCGCCCAATTCGCTGCGCGGCCGCGACAAGGCACCGGGCATCGCCATCAACGTCAACGTCAACGCCAACCCGCTCTCCGACAAGCAGTTCGACGTCAATCTGACGCTGAACGCCAAGGCGTCCTTCGACCAGGAAGTGCTGTTCAATGTCGAGCTGGTCTATGGCGGCGTGTTCGCCATTGCAGGTTTTCCGCAGGAGCACATGCTGCCGATCCTGTTCATCGAATGCCCGCGCCTTTTGTTCCCGTTCGCCCGCCAGATCATCGCCGAGGCAACCCGCAATGGCGGCTTCCCGCCGCTTATGCTCGACCCCATCGACTTCGCACAGATGTTCCAGCAGAAGCTGGCCGAGGACGAGGCGTCCAAGGTCAAGGTGAGCTGAGCTCGGCTGCCATCGCTGTTGTTTCTGAGAACCCGGCCTTGTACCGGGTTTTCTGTTTAAGGTGTTGGAGAGATAGCTGAGGCACCGGCGCCCTTCGAATGGCCTAGCCCTCCCGTCTTCGTCATCCTAGGGCGAAGCAAGGAGCGAAGCGACGCAGCGCAGACCCTAGGATCCATGCCGTGACGTGTGCCTTAGAATGCAACGGATCAGAATGGCGCTTGCCCCCGCGCCTATGCTCGCTACGCTAAAACGATGACCGGCTATGTCTACATGACTGCGAGCCAGAAGGCCGGCACCATCTATATCGGTGTCACCAACGATTTCGGTCGCCGCATGCCGGAGCACAAATCCGGTGAGGGCTCGCGCTTCACCAGCCGCTACGGTGTTCAGCGGCTGGTCTGGTACGAAGAATTTTTCGATATCACCGATGCCATCCAGCGCGAGAAGTCGCTGAAACGCTGGCCGCGCCAATGGAAGATCGAATTGATCGAAAAGACCAATCCGGAATGGTTCGAGCTGATTCGCGGGACGGGGTGGTAGGCGTTTCGGTTTCTTGCACCGCCGGAGCACTGCACCACTGTCACGGCATGGATCCTAGGGTCTCCGCAACGTCGCTTCGCTCCTGCTCCGCCCTAGGATGACGAAGACGCGAGGGTTTCGGTCAGTAGTTGCTCAGCCAACCGCAACCTTCAGCCACAGCGCCTTTTCGCCAAGCGTCCCGACCATGCCGGCGTGCGCGGCGCGTTCGGCTTCGGTGACACGCGGCGGCAGGGGTGCCGGGCGCTGGCTGATGATGATTTCGATCTGGCGGACATTCTCGCCTTGCGCCGGCGCGGTGGCGCTGTCGAGGATGAGGGCCGCCTGCTTGCCGCCGATTAGCTCGATATAGACCTCGGCCAGCAATTCGGAATCGAGCAGGGCGCCGTGCTTGGTGCGCTTGGTGTTGTCGATGCCGTAGCGCCGGCAGAGCGCATCGAGCGAGTTGGGGCCCATCGGGTGCTTGCGGCGCGCCAGCGCCAGCGTGTCGACGACAAAACCATTGTCTATGACCGGGTGACCCAGCCGGCCGAACTCGACGTTGAGGAAGCCGACGTCGAAGGTTGCGTTGTGGGCGACCAGCTTGGCGCCGTCGGTGAAGTCCAGCCACTCCTGCGCAATCTCGGCAAAGGTCGGCTTGCCCGCGAGGTCCGCCGCGCTGATGCCGTGCACCGCCTGCGCCTCGGCGTGGATCGCGCGGCCTTGCGGGTTGATGTAGTGGTGGAAGGTCCTGCCGGTCGGAAAGCGGTTGACCAGCTCGACGCCGCCCAGCTCGATGACGCGATCGTCGCGCGAATCGAGGCCGGTGGTTTCCGTGTCGAAGATGATCTCACGCATCGAATCAGTCGCTCCGCTCCAAGGGAGCAGATTCATACAACGGAACAAAATGGCAATGAGAAACGGCGTTGCCTAGGACAATCGCCACAGGTTTGCGCTGCCCCTCATCGCCCTGCCGGGCACTTCTCCCCGTATAGTGACGGGGAGAAGGGGCTGGTGTCCGAACCGGATAGATAGGTAACAGAATGGACTGATTAGATGGGTGACAGTTTTCTTGTCCGCCGGGAGGACCGGCGATGGTTTGGCGAGAGACTGGCATCATGGATGAGCGGCTTCGGTTTGTT
>NZ_RZOL01000429.1:0-4955 GCF_004022985.1 Mesorhizobium sp. M7A.F.Ca.ET.027.02.1.1
GTGCCGGCCAAGCCTTGAGCCGTCAGCGCCGCGACGACGCCACCGGCAGTGCCGTCATTGGCCGCGACCACCGCGTCGACCTTGTTGTCGTTGGCGGTCAGGAACTGCTCCATGTTCTTCTGGGCGTTGGCGGGCAGCCAGCCATCCGTGTAGGCTTCGCCGACATTCTTGATCTTGCCGCTGTCGATGGCTTCCTTGAGCACTTCCATCGAGCCCGAGAACAGGAAGTCGGCATTGGGATCGGCACCGGAGCCCTTGATGAAGACGTAGTTGCCTTCCGGCTTGACCTTGAACACTTCGCGGGCCTGCATGCGGCCGACTTCCTTGTTGTCGAAGGTCAGATAGAAGACGTCCTTGTTCTCGATCAGCCGGTCATAGCCGACGACCGGAATGCCTTCGTCCAGCGCCTTCTGCACGGCCGGGCCGATGGCCGAAGCGTCCTGCGCCAGGATGATCAGGGAATTAGCGCCCTGCGAGATCAGGCTTTCGACATCGGTAAGCTGCTTGCCGGGATTGGACTGCGCATCGGCGGAGATGTACTTGTCGCCAGCGGCCTCGATCGCCGTCTTCATGGCGGCTTCGTCGGTCTTCCAGCGTTCTTCCTGGAAGTTGGACCACGAAACGCCGACGACCTTGTCCTTCGCCTGCGCGACAGACGCGAGCGTCAGCGACATGGCGGCACCCGCCAGGATGGCGGCCGTGAATCTTTTCATATTATCCTCCCTGCGCCGCGTATGGCGCGACCAAACTGACCCGAGGGCCGGCACAGAGGCTCTATTTTTTCGAGCCTCGAAAAAATACTGGGCCAACGCCCGAACGCTGTCAACATCGATTCTGATCGATTTTGATGTCATTTCGAGTTTTTTTCGAGTCTCGGAATAAATAAATGACACGGCCTGCAGCTTCTGCCAGTATTTACCGGCGTCACCGACAGCGTTCCAGGGGCAGGAGGAACCGCGGCGACCGGGAGGATATGAAAGAACATGTCGGTCGGAATCCGCCACGACGATCTGCGCCGCCGCAACCGCGCCATGGTGATCGCGGCAGTGCGCCGCGCCGGACAGCCGTCGCGAACCGAGATCGCCGCGACCACAAGCCTCAGCCATTCGACCATCTCGGCGATTTCATCGGACCTGATCGTCGAAGGCATCCTGACCGAAAGCAAGCCGAGCGAGGCCGGCTCACTCAAACGCGGCCGGCCGCAGGTCGGCCTCAGTCTCAATCCGGAAGCGGCCGCGGTAATGACCGTGGTGCTGTCGCTGAACTTCCTCTCCGTCGCCGTCATCGACTATGCCGGCCAGGTAATATCCGAGGAACAGCGCCGGCTGGACACGCTGACGATGTCGCGCGAGTCGCTGATCGGGGAATGCACGGCCATCGTGCGGCGCCGCCTGGCAGATCCCGACCTGGACGTGCGCAGCATCGCCCGCATCGCGCTGGCCATCCAGGGCATCACCGACACCCGTGCCCGCGCCATGCTGTGGTCGCCGATCACGCCGCACACCGACATCGCCTTCGCTGACATATTCGAAGACCAGTTCGGCATCCCTGCCATAATGGAGAACGACTGCAACATGATGGCGGTGGCGCTGCGCTGGCGCGACCCCGATCGTTACCGCGACGATTTCATCGCTATCCTTTTGTCGCACGGCATCGGCATGGGACTGGTGCTGAAGGGCGAATTGTTCACCGGCACCCATTCTTCGGGCGGCGAATTCGGCCACATGATCCATCGGCCGAACGGCGCGCTATGTCGCTGCGGACGGCGCGGCTGCGTCGAAGCCTATGCGGGCAATTACGCCATCTGGCGCAACGCCAGGCAGATGGGCGAGAATGCAGAACCCGTTGCCGATGTCAGCGACGCCGACATGCGCGCCCTGGCTGCCGCGGCCCGCGAAGGTGACGGACCCGAACGGGAAGCCTATCGCAAGGCCGGCGAAGCGCTCGGCTACGGCCTCGGCAGCCTGTTCGCGCTGATCGATCCGGCGCCGGTCGCCATGGTCGGTGTCAGCGCCGCCGCCTTCGACCTGATCGAGCCGGCATTGCGGCAAGCGATTGCCCAGACCGCCGGCGGCCAGCATTCCAAATCGATTTCCTTCGACACCGAGCCGAACGAACTGCCGCTGATCCGCGAGGGCTGCGCCATGCGGGCGCTGATCTTCGTCGATCAGGAGATTTTTGCGCCGGGCGTGCAGGCGAGATCCGGTTTCGGCGGCAAGAACGTGGCGTGAGTTCAAACGAGGGAGTTCAGTCCTCTCGGATGGCGTATCCGGCCCCACGGATCGTGCGGATGACATCAGGCATACGGCCATTGTTGACCGCCTTGCGCAGCCGGCCGACATGCACGTCGACCGTGCGCTCGTCGATGTAGATCGTCTCGCCCCAGACATTGTCGAGCAGCTGGCTGCGCGAGAACACGCGGCCTGGATGGCGCATCATGAATTCGAGCAGGCGGAATTCCGTCGGCCCAAGCCGGATCTCGCTCTTCTTGCGATAGACACGGTGCGACTCGCGATCGAGCACGATATCGCCGACCTTTAGCACGCTGGACAGCACTTCCGGCTTGGCCCGGCGCAGCAGCGCCTTGACCCTGGCCATGAACTCTGGCGTCGAGAAGGGCTTGACCAGATAGTCGTCGGCGCCGGTCGACAGGCCGCGCACGCGGTCGCTTTCCTCGCCTCGCGCGGTCAGCATGATGATCGGCAGCCGCTCGGTCTCGGGACGCATTCGCAGGCGCCGGCAGAGTTCGATGCCCGAAACCGCAGGCACCATCCAGTCGAGCACCAGAAGATCGGGAACGTTCTCCTGCAGCCGGATTTCGGCCTCATCGCCGCGCGTCACCACCTCGACCTGGTAACCTTCGGATTCAAGATTGTAGCGGAGCAGCACGCCTAGCGGCTCCTCATCCTCCACCACCATGATGCGTGGTGCGATCATCGGCTGGTCACCCCTGTTATGCCGCTGGCGCGGACATTGCCGTCTCGTCCTGCTTCGGACGATTGGCTGGCAGCTGCGTGCCGGTCAAAACATAGTAGGCATTTTCGGCGATGTTGGTCACGTGGTCGCCGATCCGCTCGAGGTTCTTGGCGCAAAACAACAGGTGCGTGCACGCCGTGATGTTGCGGGGATCTTCCATCATGTAGGTCAGCAGCTCGCGGAACACCGAGGTGTATTTGACGTCGATGCGTTCATCATTGTTTCTGAGCGTGGCAAGTGCTGCCGCGTCAGCGGCGGCATACTCGTCGACGACCCCCTGCACCTGGATCAGCACCAGCTGCGCCATCGCGTCGATCGAATGCGAAAGATCGTGCGGCGTGACGCTCAGCCCGACAGTGCCGACGCGCTTGGCGATGTTCTTGGCAAGGTCGCCGATGCGCTCGAGGTCGCCGGCCATGCGGATCGAACCGACCACCGCACGCAGATCGTTGGCCATTGGCTGGCGCTTGGCGATCAGCGTGATGGCGCGATCGTCCAGCTCGCGCTGGCGGGCATCCATGATGGCATCGTCGGAAACCACGCGCTGCGCCAGCGCATTGTCCGAATTGAGCAAAGCCTTGGTCGAGCCACTGACCATCGAGCGGGCGAGATCGCCCATGTCGCGGATCAGCTGGCTGATCTGCTCCAGATCCTCATCGAAAGATGCAACGGTATGTTCACCCATGATCTTCGTCCCTCATATGCCTGAGCTCAGCCGAACCGGCCGGTGATGTAGTCCTGGGTGCGTTTGTCGTCGGGGGTGGTGAACATCTTGTCGGTGGCGCCCTCCTCGACCAGATAGCCTAGATGGAACATCGCGGTGCGCTGCGACACGCGCGCTGCCTGCTGCATCGAATGGGTGACGATGACGATCGTATAGTTCTGGCGCAGTTCGTCGATCAGTTCCTCGACGCGAGCAGTGGCGATCGGGTCGAGCGCCGAACACGGTTCGTCCATCAGGATCACCTCGGGTGACACGGCGATGGCGCGTGCAATGCACAGACGCTGCTGCTGGCCACCGGAAAGACCCGTGCCAGGTTCCTGCAAACGGTCCTTCACCTCGTTCCAGATCGCCGCCTTCTTCAAGCTCGACTCGACGATCTGATCCATGTCGGCCTTGCGCTTGGCCAATCCGTGGATGCGCGGGCCATAGGCGACGTTCTCGTAGATCGACTTGGGGAACGGATTTGGTTTCTGAAACACCATGCCGACGCGCGCCCTGAGTTCGACGACATCGATGTTCTTGTCGTAGATGTCTTCTTCGTCGAGCGTTATCTTGCCGGTTACCCGCGCGGAATCGATGGTGTCGTTCATGCGGTTGAGGCAACGCAGGAAGGTCGACTTGCCGCAGCCGGAGGGGCCGATCAGCGCCGTCACCTGATTCAGGCGGACGTCGAGATTGACATCGAACAGCGCCTGCTTCTCGCCATAGAACACGCCGACCTTGTCGCCGCGCATTTTGATCACTTCGTTCGACTTGGCGTTCATCTTATCGCCCACTGCATTTTCAAGGGACTGTTCGGTCATGATGTTCATACCAAAATGCCTTTTTTCTACCAGCGCCGCTCGAACCGACGCCGAAGCACGATCGCGGTGATGTTCATGGCCATGAGGAAGACGAGCAGGATGATGATCGCGCCCGACATGCGCTCGACGAAGGCGCGCTCGGCCTCGTTCGCCCACATATAGATCTGCACCGGCAGCGCGGTGGCCGGATCGAAAGGCGTCGTCGGTGGATCGGCGACGAAGGCGACCATGCCGATTAGCAGCAGGGGCGCGGTTTCACCGAGCGCACGCGCTAGACCGATGATGGTGCCGGTGAGGATGCCGGGTGCGGCAAGCGGCAGGATGTGCTGGAACACCATCTGCATCTTGGAGGCGCCAAGACCGAGAGCCGCCGAGCGGATCGACGGCGGCACCGCGGCAAGTGCAGCGCGCGTCGCGATGATGATCGTCGGCAGCGTCATCAGTGTCAGCAC
>NZ_RZOL01000042.1:0-25959 GCF_004022985.1 Mesorhizobium sp. M7A.F.Ca.ET.027.02.1.1
ATATCGGAGCCTTGGCCGTAAAGCGCCTGGGCAAGTTCGCTTCCCTTGGCCGGGTCGTCGAAAGTTCCGGCGAAGACGGAGTTTACCTTGACGTCGGGCGCGGCATATTTGGCGCCTTGCTCGTAGCCGCCCAGGAAGTTGCGGATCACCGGGATATCTCGGCCGCCGACAAAGCCGATCGCCTTGCCGTCGCCGATCTTGTCGAAGGCGGTGCCCTTGGCTTCGATCATGCCGGCAAGTGCACCGGCCACGAAGGATCCCTGCTCCTCGGCGAAATTGGCGTAGATCATCTTGGGGTTGTCGAGGACGCCATCGATGAACACGAAGCGCTGGTCGGGATATTCGGCGCTGACCTTTTGCAGCGAGTCCACCAGCTCCCAGCCCATCACGAAGATGAGGTCGTACTGCTTGCCCTTGGCAAGATTCTCGAACTGCTGCTGGTAGTCGAGCGCGCGATTGCCGGTGTCGACCAGCTTGAGGTCGATGCCGAAATCGGTCTTGGCCTTGTTGAGGCCGTTGACGATCGAAACGCCAAAACCCTGTGCAAAATATCCCGAGATGGCGGCCACGGAAACCTTGGCCTGTGCGGCGGCCGGTCCGAACGAAATGGCAAGCATCGTGCCGGCCAGAAATAAACTCTTGAGCGCCCTTTTCATGTCATTCCCCTTCAGCTTTTTTCAGCTTTCGAAGCCACGCTTTGACCATCCCCCACATATCGCCGTAACAACGGCGAGTTCGTTGATGGTCATATGAGTTTAGGAGCGGCTTAACAGGCTGTCAATCGTCATCCGATGCAGTTTTGTTGGCCCTTCGCCCACGTGCTCGACGTCTGCGCTTGACAAATGTCGACGGGCATAATTGTTGATACTCTAATGAGTTTTCATGAACGACGGGATGAAGGAAGCGAAACAATGCCGGCTGTGGTGGTCAGGAAATTTCTGGTTCAGGTCGAAGAGATATTCCATGAGGGCGGACCCCACGCGGCACGCCCGCTCAAGCGAGGCGCGGTCGTCGCGGTCATCGCCAACCCTTTTGCCGGACGCTATGTCGAGGAGATCACCGGCTTCATGGAAGACCTGAAGCCGCTCGGTCTCGATATGGCCCGGCGCCTGATCGACGCCATTGGTGAAGGCGGCCAGGCCATCGAAGGCTATGGCAAGGGTGCCATAGTCGGCGCCACCGGCGAGCTTGAACATGGCGCGCTCTGGCACAATCCGGGCGGCTACGCGATGCGCGAACTGCTCGGCAATGCCAAGGCGATCGTGCCTTCGACCAAGAAGGTCGGCGGCCCCGGAACGCGCATCGATATCCCGATCACGCACATAAACGCCTCCTATGTGCGCAGCCATTTCGATGCGATCGAGATCGGCGTTGCCGATGCGCCGCGCGGCGACGAAATGGCGGTCATCCTGGCGATGACCACCGGCGCACGCGTCCATGCACGGGTCGGTGGCCTTGCTGCCGCCGACATCAAGGGCGAGGACGGATTGCGATGAGCCCGGAAATTCGCCGCATCATCACCATCGTCGAGGAAACCCGGATCGAAGGCGGACGGCCCGTCGATCCGCCGACGCGGCGTGCCGCAGCCATTGCGGTGATCCGCAACCCCTATGCGGGTACCTATGTCGAGGACCTGTCGGCACTGAGCGCCATAGGCGAAGCCTTGGGCGATATCTTGCCCAGGCGCGCGGTCGCTGCTCTGGGCATTGCCGGCGACCGGGTCGAGAGCTTCGGCAAGGCCGCCGCCGTCGGCGCCGATGGCGAGCTCGAACATGCCGCCGCCATCCTTCATCCAAAGCTCGGCGCCCCGTTCCGCGATGTGCTCGGCAAGGGCGCCGCGCTCATTCCTTCATCGAAGAAGCGCGGCGGCCTCGGCGTGCCGCTCGATATTCCGCTCGGTCACAAGGATGCGGCGCGGGTGCGCAGCCATTTCGACGGCATGGAGGTTCGTGTTCCCGACGCACCGCGTGCCGACGAGATCGTCGTCGCTATCGCCGTCACCGATTCCGGCAGGCCGCACCCGCGCGTCGGCGGGCTGACCAAGGACAAGATTGTCGGGATTGACGGCGTCGGCTGACCGTCAGGCCGCCAGGATTTCCGGCACCCGGAGCGCCGGAGGCGTATTTCTGCTCCGGCCGGTCCGCACCACGCCGTCGATGACGACCATTCCAATGCCTGGAAGATTGCCGAGCGCCACGCTGTCGAGCAGCCCGTCGCCGGCGCCGCCGATCGCCTGGTCCATGAAGATCAGGTCGGCGGCGCGACCGACCTCGATCAAACCGCGATCGTCCAGTCTGCGCACGCGCGCCGTGTTGCCGCTGGCAAGACAGAACGCCACTTCCGGCGCGATGCCGCCCAGCGAAGCCAGCATGGTGAGCGTCCGCAGGATGCCGAGCGGCTGCACGCCGGATCCGGCCGGGCTGTCGGTGCCGAGGATGACGCGCGAAAGTTCGCCGCGCTGCCTTGCCAGGTCGAGCACGAACAGTCCGGTGCGCAAATTGCCGTTATGGACGATTTCAAGCGCCCTCGAGCCCTTCTCGCAGATCTGCCGTATTTCCGCGTCGGGCAGGGCGGTTGGCCCGCCATTGACGTGGGCGACAATGTCGGCGTCGACCTCCAGCACGACATCCGCGCCGATGCGGCCGGAGCCGGGCAGCGACGGGCCGCCCGTGTGGGTCATCGAGGTCATGCCGTATTTGCGCGCCCAGGCGATCATCTGCCGGCCGGTCGGCCCATCCTTGACGCCGCCAAGCCCGACCTCGCCGACAAGCGTCACGCCGGCCTCGGCGAGACTGCGGAAGTCTTCCTCGGTAAGGCCGGGTTCCAGGATCGGTGCCCCGGCCAGGATCTTCATGCCGTTCGGACGGAAGTTGGAGAAGGTGCGTTGGGCAGCGATCGCCAGCGCCTTCAGCCCGACCAGGTCGCGCGGTCGGCCCGGCGTGTGGACTTCCCCCGCCGAGATCATGGTGGTGACGCCGCCATGCACGGTCGAATCCATCCAGCCGATCTGGTTCTGCCGAGGCGTCCAGTCGCCGGCCACCGGATGGGCGTGGTTGTCGATAAGACCCGGCGCGACCGCGCAGCCCATCGCATCGATGACCGTCGCCGCGCTGCCGCCATCAATGTCGCCTGCCTTGCCAATGCCGGTGATACGTCCATCGGTCACGACGATGGTGTCGGCGTCGATGATCGGTTGTGCTAGATCGCCACTCAGCATGAGACCGATATTGCGGACGACGAGCGTGTTGGCAGACGACTGGAGGTCGGACGACATCGGTTCTCACTTTTGCTGTTATGGAAAAAAGGACTGGACGCAGCTTATTTGCCGCCGTCGCCATTCGATGGGTCGTCGTCGTTGATGCGCTGGAGCAGGCGAAGCAGCGTCGCCTGCTCGGCCGGTGAGAGCGGCGACAGGAACCGCCGCCCGACCTCGACGCTGCGTTCGAGCCGCTCCAGCGTATAGTCGGTCCCTTTGCTGGTCAGCGCGATCATCGTCAGGCGTTGGTCGGTTTCGGAGGCGCTGCGCGTGATCAGCCCGTGTTTGAGCAGTTTGCGCATGACGATGCTGATGGTCGATGGGTCCATCGCCGTCAGCCGGCCGAGATGGTTCTGCGAAACTTCGCCATGCTTGAGGATCGTGGCGAGCGCCGCGAATTGCGTTGGCGAAAGGTCTTCGCCGGCCATGACCTGCTGGAAGCGCAACGTCGCGCGCTGATGCGCCCGGCGGATGACGTGCGCCGGGTGGCGGTCCAGTTCATAGCCGGTCCCGGCGTACTGCTGCAGCACCTGCTCGCGGCTCAGGGGTGCATCGCCTCCCGGCGTTTCGCCTTTTTTGGATTGCGGTTTCTTTTCAGTCGTCACACCGGACTCCTATCGCCGCTGTCTTGGATGTCGCCGGCCGGAAAAAGCTCAAGCCGCAACCCTCGCTGGTTGAAGCGATGTCCCGTCGCGGAGGGCTGCGACGACATCAGCCGAATCGCTGATCACGCCGAAATGGGTCGCTATGTCATACAGCGAGCTTTCCTGCTCGCGTGGTCCCGTTGCCGCGCAGCAATCGCTTGGCACTACCACCTCATAGCCCTCGAAAAAGGCATCGTGGACGGTCGAGCGCACACAGATATTGGTGACCACGCCGAAGATGATCAACTGATCGATCTGCATGTCTTTCAGCGTCAGGTCGAGGTCGGTTTGGAAGAAGGCCGAGTAGCGCCGCTTGATCACATGGATCTCATCATCGCGGGCGCCGAGATCCTCGATGATCTCCGGCCCCCAGCTTCCGTCCAGGCAATGCGGCGTGCGCTTCAGCCATTCGCGCTCGCGTCGCATGCCCGGCCGGTGGCTGTCATGGACCCAGATCACCGGCACGCCGGCGGCGCGCGCGGCCTCGATCACGGCCAGTTGCGGCCCGACCAGCGTCTCGTACCCAGGCAGGACCATGGCCCCGCCGGGCTTGCAGAATTCATTGATCATATCGATGACGACAACGGCTGCACGGCGTGAATCGAGACGCACCGCGTCATCGTGCCGATGTGAGGAAAAACTGTCCACGGACATGGCGAGCTCCTTTGACCGATCGTTGATGCTCATACAAAAAACCCTAGTGGATGCCAAGTCAATCCCGTTCGACGCAAAGCGTGCTGGTCGGCCTTGCGCACCGCGCTCCGACAAGCGTATGCGCTATTTGTCCATCGCGAAATGGCCTTGACAACGCTTGTCAGGCATGTGCTCGATTTGTATGACCATCAATGATATTCAAGCCGCTTAATTGCGGAGCCGAGGTCGAGATATGAAAACCATCGTCACCGGAGCCAGTGGCCTGCTTGGCCGCCATGTGGCCGAGGCTCTGGTTGCGGCCGGCCACGATGTGCTTGGTGTCGATGCCGTAGTGCCGGGTGAGGTCGCATGGCGCCACGCAACCGCCGATTTGACCGATCTGGGGTCGACGCTGCAGCTGGTGCGCGATTGCGATGCGGTTGTGCATGTCGCGGCCATTCCGCGGCCGACCGGCCGGGCCGGCGGCGAGGTGTTCAAGACCAACATCGCGACCGCCTACAATGTGGTCGAGGCAGCTGCCATGGCCGGCGCCAGGCGCTTCGTCTATGCCTCGTCCTTCAGCGTTTTCGGCTATCCCTTTTTCGAGAAACCTGTTCGACCGCCCTATCTGCCGGTCGACCTGAACCATCCGGTCGGCGCGCAGGACCCGTACGGCCTGTCGAAATGGCTGGGCGAGGAAATCGTCGACGCGGCGGTGCGCCGCGGCGCCTTTTCGGCGGTCAGTATCCGCATGCCGTGGATCCAGACGCCGGGTTCTTTTTTCGAGGGCGTCGCGCCGCGCCGCGCCACTGCCGACAGTGCCCGTGACCTGTGGGCCTATCTTGATGGGCGCGACGCCGGTCAGGGCTTCCTGCGGGCGCTTGAATGGCAAGGCGACGGCCATCTGCGCGTCCTCCTCAGCGCCGCCGACACATTCATGGAAGAGGAAACCGAAGCGCTTTTGCGCCGGGTCTACCCTGATGTCCCCCTGTCACGGCCGATCGCCGGTTTCGGCGCCGTGCTCGACACGATCCATGCGCGCGAAACGATCGGCTTCGAGCCAAGCCATTCGTGGCGTTCCTATCCGAAGCCGGAGGCCGGACAATGAAACGGTTCGACAAACAGAATGTTCTCGTCACCGGCGGCGCGGGCGCGATCGGCAGCGCAGCGGTGCGGCGTTTCCTTGACGAAGGCGCACGGGTCGCCATTGTCGACCGCAATGGCGCGGCGGCGCAGCAACTGGCTCGCTCACTGGGTGAAAACGCCATTGCCATCGAAGCCGACGTCACCGACGAAGCGGATGTGCGGCGCGCCGTCGAGGCGATCGTTGAGACGTTCGGCGGCCTCGACGTGGTGTTCAACAATGCCGGCATTTCCGGCGTCGTCGCTCCCGTTCACGACCTGCCGGTCGAGGATTGGGATACGACCATCCGCATCAATCTGCGCGGCATCTTCCTCGTGCTGCAGGCTTCGCTTCGGGCGATGATCAAGGCCGGGACCGGTGGCTCGATCGTCAACATGGGCTCGTCCATGGCCGGTTGGGACGTCCTTTCGGGGGGAGCTGGCTATGTCGCTTCCAAACACGGCGTGGTCGGCCTGACGCGGGTCGCGGCGCTCGATGCCGCGCCCTATGGCATACGCGTCAATGCCATCTGCCCCGGCGTGATCGAGACGACGCTTGGCGTGCCGGCTTCCGGCGACGGCGAATTCAAGAGCAGCGTCCAGCATTTCGCCGACCGCATTCCGTTGCGCCGCATCGGCCAGCCGGACGATGTCGCGGCCGCCCTGGCTTTCCTGGCCTCCGACGAGGCGAAGCACGTCACAGGCGTGGATTGGCTGATCGACGGCGGCCAGACCTTGCAGAGCTGGGCCAACGCGCCGGCCGGCGGCGCGTTTCCGAAATTTCGCTAAAGTCTTTTCGGCGGCATTGCCTGGATGATCCGGACGGCAAGATCGAGATCGGCGAGCCCGCCCGAAAGCGGCGTGCGCGGCTTAACACCGGCAAGGATGCAATCGGCGAAATGCAGCCACTCGCGGCGGAACGACGTATCAGGAACGCCAGGCAGAACGCGTTCGGATGCAGCCTCGCCTGTCGTTTCACGTAGCCGGACAGTCGCCGAGGCATTGCGGAAATAGGGGTTCTGGAATTCGATCCGCACCTCGTCGCGCTCGCCATGCACATGGATCCACTCGTCCCACCATTCATACTGGGCAAGTGCCATGTCGAAGAGGCAAGGGACGCCGCCATAGTCGAGCACGGCCAGCAACTGGTTCGGGCCGGTCTGTTGCGCATGGACGACGCGGTCGGGCGTGCCGAAAGCACCGCGCATGACGGCAAGGTCGTGGCTGGCGAGGCTGAGCAGTACAAGATAGAGATCGCGATAGCCGGCATGGTCCACACCGAGCGCCGCCTCGATGCGCCGAGCGACCGTTTCGCGCCCCGCCGCCAACACATCGGCCGGCACGTCGGTGACCCTGGTCTGGGTGTAGAGTTGGCCATAACGGTCGAAGCGGCCCGCGAAATCGTGGACATGGATCGACTTCGGCCGGCCGATAGCGGCGATGCGCTCCAGCCCGGTCTCATAGCCGGGATCATAGAATTTCATGTAGCCGACAAGGGCGACGAGGCCGCTCCGCTCGGCCTGCTCGACAAGCGGGCGCGCCTCCTGCGGCGTGAAGGCAAGCGGCTTCTCGACGATCAGGTGTTTGCCGGCTCGGATTGCATCGGCGACCATCTCGCCATGATCGTAGGTGCAGATCACGACCGCATCGACATTCGGGTCGGCAAGCAGCGCGCGATGGTCGGTATATCTGGCAGTGACGCCATAATGTTCCGCGACCTTGTCGACCGTGCCGGGAGAGATGTCGCACAAGGCGGCGATGCGAAACGCCGGTAATTCCATGAGATAGGGCAAGTGCATCAGCTGGGCGATCTCGCCGCAGCCGATGACGCCGACGCCAATAACGCGATCCTGCATGTCAACCCTTCACGGCGCCGGCTGTCAGGCCGGCGATGAACTGCCGTTGCATGGCGACAAAGACGACGATCACCGGCAGTGTCGTGATCGTCAACGCGGCGAAATAGAGCGTCCAGAGCGAGTCGTATTGCTGGAAGAAGCTGACCAGTCCTAGCGGGATGGTCTGCACCAAAGGGTCGCGCAACAGCAGGAAGGCCAGGAAGAAATCGTTCCAGATCTCGATGAAGCCGAAGATGAGGATCAGCGCCACGCCCGGCCGCACCAGGGGCAGCATGATGTGGATCAGGATCTCGAGCCGGCTGGCGCCATCGATGCGCGCGGCATCTTCGAGGTCGGCCGGCAATGTGATGAAGAAGCTGCGCAGGATGAAGACCGAAAGCGGCAGCGACGTCGCGGCATAGATGAAGGCAATGCCGAGCCGGCTGTTTATCAGGCCGAGATCGCGCGCCACCAGGAACAGCGGAATGGCCATCACCTGCGGCGGCACCAGCATGGCCGCAACCGCGACTGCGATCACAAGACCGCGTCCGGGGAAACGAAGACGCGCCACCGCATAGGCGCACGGCGTCGCGACGGCCACCAGGATGATCAATGCCGAGCCGGTGACGAAGATGCTGTTGACGATGCGCGATCCCATGCCGGCGATCCGCCAGGCATCGGCATAGTTCTGCAGCACCAGGCTCGATGGCGGACCCCAGACATTGCTGAGCATTTCCTGCTTGGTCTTGAGCGAACCGAACAGCACCCAAAGCAGCGGATAAAGGGTCTCGAAGAGCACGAGAATGAGCGCGGCATAGATGCCGCCAATTTCGAGGATGCCGCGCATGCCGAGGCGCTGCATGAGCCCGCGACGGCGAGAGCCGGCGGCGCCATCGTTCAGCGAAAGGTTGGCGGCTCTCATCAGACGTCGAGCCTTTGCCGCTGCATCAGGGCCAGCAGGCCGACACTGGCCAGCCCGACGATCATGAACAGCACATAGCCGATCGCCGCGGCGTAGCTCATGGCGCCGTCCTGGAAGGCCTTGCTCATCATGTAGGTGAGCACCACTTCGGTGGCGTGGTTCGGGCCGCCCTTGGTCAGGACATAGACGATGTCGAAATTGCGCACGAAGGCGCCGGAGAGGCCGAGGATGGTGTTGATGAAGATGATCGGCATCATCATCGGAACGGTGACGTGCCGGAAGCGCTGCAAGGGGCCGGCGCCGTCCATCTTCGCCGATTCATAAAGCTCCGAGGGAATCGTCTGCAGCCCGGCCAGATAGATGACGGCATGGAAGCCAAGCCATTTCCAGACATCGACGACGATGATCGAGTAGAGCGCGATGTCGGCGTCGCCAAGCCATGATCGTTTCAGCCCGGCGAGGCCAATGAGATCGAGCCCGCTGTTGAGCAGGCCGAAGACCGGATTGTAGATCCAGGACCAGAGCAGGCCGACGGCGACGAAGGACATCGTCACCGGGGCGAAGGCGGCGGCGCGGAAGAAGGTGCGGCCAAGCAGCGCCCGGTTCAGAAGCAGCGCCAGCCCGAGGCCGAGCACGTTCTTCAGGACGACGACGGCAACGACGAAAATCAAATTGTTGCGCAGCGCACCGAGGAAGATCCGATCGTGCACGAGCCGCTTGTAGTTGGAAATACCTGCCCAGGTCGGGTCGGAAAACCCGTCCCAATTGTGCAGGCTGAGCCAGAAGCCGTTGACGAACGGCCAGAGGTAGAAAAGACCGAAGAGGATCGCGGCGGGCAGGATCATGACGAATGCGACCGCCCCGTCCCCGGCATTGAAGCGCCAGGTGCCGGATCGGCTCGAAACAGGAGCCGCCTCTTGCGGTCGCGTGCTCATGTGGCCTTCGCGCCTTGCGGGGTCAGCACCAGCCCGAGCGTGTCCCTGACATAGGCGATGCTCTCGAGCGTGCTTTGCTCTGCCGTTTTCTTGGACGCATCCAGCTCGATGATGGCGAGGCCATCGTAGTTTGCCTCCAGCAGGACGTCGACGATGCCGGCGAGATCGACGACCCCGGCGCCGAGCTCGCAAAAGGCGCCATAGCGGTCATAGCCCTTCAGCGCCGGATCGACCCTGGTGTCCTTGAAATGCATGTAGCGCACGGCTGAAATGTAGGTCTTGACCGCGTCGACCGGATCGGAATTGGTGTGGGCAAGATGCGCCGGATCGATGCACAGGCCGGCCAGACCGGTATCCAGTTCATCCATCATGCGATCGAGCTGGTCGCGACGCTCGATGAAGGTGTCGAGATGCGGGTGATAGACCGTCTCGATGCCAAGGTCCTTCGTCCGCTTGCCGATATCCTCGAGCGCCCGGCAAAAGGCCCGGTAGTCGTCGGCCGTGTGCGCCCCGGCAGCGGCTTCCGATGGACCGCCGCCGAGAACCAGCACCGGTGAGCCGAACCCCTTCAGCAGCCTGGCCAGCGCGACGAGAACGTCCCGTTCATAGGTCCAGGCGACAGGGTTGGTGAAAATCGCATTGACGTAGAAGGAGGAGAGCTTGATGCCATACTCGCTCTGGCCTTCCGACAGCAGCGCATAGCGCCGCAAGATGTCGGTGTCGGTGGTCACTCCCATCGGCGCCTGGTTGCCGAGCTGCATGTACTTGCGAGCGTACTGGTCCGACAGGCTGGTGAAGGCGAGGATTTCGAACCAGCCGAAGCCCTGGTCGGCGAGAAACTTGATGGCCGGCCTGAGCGGAAGGCCGGTCAGGTCCCAGCTGTTCAGATGATAGCCGATCGAGAAGCGCTGCCGTTCGGCGCGATGTGTCATCATGTGTTTTCTCCGATGGGCGAGGCTGCCCGAAGCAGGCAGCCTCTGTTTTTCTTGCCTGGCACATCAGCCCGGCTGGATGGGCGCTCGCTTGCAGGCGCTACTTCAGGGCCTCATTTGGGCGGCCAGTTGCCCTGGGCCTTGAGGTCATCGAAGATGGTCTGGATCGATGCGGCGGCGTCTTCGGGCGTCGTGGTGCCGCCGACGATGCCGGCGATTGCCGAAGACGTGGCGCTCGCGACCTCGGATGGCCAGATCCAGTCGAGGAACTTGATCGTGTTCGGGAAGGCTTGCTTGCGCAATTCGACGGCATAGGCATCGTCGACCTGCGGCACGCCCTTGATCGAGGCCGCGATCGGCTGTTCCGGCGCGAGGTAGAGCGTCGCGACTTCAGGCCGTGTCAGATATTCGATGAATTTGACCGCGGCATCGAGCTTCTCGGGCGGGATCGAGGAGGCGACGCACATGCCGTTGTCGGCACCGCCGCCATGGCCAGGCGCGCCCGGCGTTCCGTCCATTTTCGGAAAGGCGAAGACGCCCCATTTGAAGTCCTTGACGCTCGACTGGAGCGACGGGATTTCCCAGGTGCCGCCATAATACATGGCGCTCTTGCCGGCGGCGAATGCCGCACGCATGCCGTCCTGGTCGACGGAAAGCGAATCCTTGGAAAGGATGCCGTCATCGACCCACTGCTTGATCAGCTTGAATCCCTCGACATCGGGCGCGTCGGTGAATTTCGCCGTGCCTTCGAGGTTCTTCTGCGTCTTGCCGACCGGGTCGCCCGATGCCTGCGAAAAGGTCTCGAAGTACCACATCGGCCACATCACGGTGTTCGAGCCCTGATGCAGCAGAGGGATCACGCCCGCGGCCTTGAACTTCGGCACGGCTGCCTTCAGATCGTCATAGGTTGGCGGGACAGGAATGGCGAGCTTCTGAAAGAGATCGACATTGTAGAAGATCGTCGATGTCGACAGCGTCGAGATCGGCACCCCGTAGACTTGGCCGTTGACCGTGAAGGCGCCAAGTGCAGCGGCGTCGATCCTGTCCTGGAACGGCTTGATCTTGTCGGTAATCGGCATCACCAGTTTGCGCCTGACATAGGCGCCATTGGTGTAGAAGGCCGGGCAGGCGATCAGATCCATTTCCTGGTTTGCAAGCTTGGCTGTCATCACGCGTTGAATGGAATCGGTTTGCGGCCCCTGGGCATCCCACTCGACGGCGGCGACGTCGGGGTTGGCCTTGAGGAAACCGTCGATGACCTGCTGCTGGATTTTCTTCTGCTCGTCCGGCGGTTGACGCGGCGCGAGTTCGTCGAGCGCCGAGCCGCCGAAAATCTTGAGCGTGATCCCTTCGGCGTGGCCGATGCCGGGCAGTGTAATCAGGCCGAGGCCTAGCAGTGCGGTGGCAAGGATGGGAGCGGCGGGACATTGTTTCGGACGGTGGGTCACTCTCTGCTGAAGGGGCATCTGGCTCTCCTTTACGCCAATGCCGAGGGGCAACCTCGGGACCAATATCGTTGATGGTCATATGATCTTGGTCGCCTGTTGATGTTTTTGTCAATCGGCAAGAATGCCTATTAATTCATCGATCGAACGCCCCTTTCATGTCGGCGTGGCCCGTGCGGTGTTCAATTTGCTTGGGCATTGATCTGCAAGAAGATCGGCAAACCAATGGTCGGATGCTGGCTGCTCCCGGTAACGGACAAGCCCCAATCTTCGCGATCTACTTCACGCCGATGCCGGCGGTCAGGCCGCCATCGATCTTGTAGTCCGCGCCAGTGCAGAAGCCGGCCTTCGACGAACACAGGAAAGCGATGAGTTCGGCCACTTCCTCCGGCTCGCCGATGCGCCCGATGGGGTGCGCTTCGCCGAAGCGCTTGTAGGCGGCCTCGACATCGGCATCCGTGCCGTTCTCGCCGCGGGCGGCCTTCTCCAGGATCGGGGTGCGGATCGAGCCGGGGCTGACGGAATTGACGCGGATGCCGGAGCGCGCATGGTCGAGGGCTAGGGCACGCGTCAGCGTGTGGATGGCGCCCTTGGTGGTGGCATAGGCGGCGACGTTTTGCTGGCAGGCAAAGCCCTGCACCGAAGCGACGTTGACGATGGCGCCGCCGCCCCTGCGGACCATTTCCGGAATGCCGAAATGCGCGGTCAGATAGATGGACCCGACATTGACCGACATCGCCCTGTTCCAGGTCTCGAAATCGGTGCTGGTCGCGGTTCCGTACGGATGCACCGCCGCCGAATTGACGATGATATCGAGGCCGCCGAACCGCTCCACGCCGGCCGCGACCGCGTCGCGAACCTGATCGGGCACGGAGACGTCGGCGTCTATGACCAGCGCCCCGGCTCCGGAGCTTTCCAGTTCCGCTTTCAGCGCAGCGTTGGCCGCGCGGTCGATGCCGCAGGCGACGATCGCAGCACCCCCTGCAGCGAGGCGTCTGGCGGTTGCGAGGCCAATCCCGGTCGTCCCCGTCACCAAAGCCACCTTGCCGTCGAAATCCTTCATTGGGAAAACTCCTTCATTCGCTGTCCGAAACCGTTCCTAGTTTGACACCCATTGTGGTCCAACAATAGGTTGCCGTTCTCTCGCAGAAGGAAGCGGCAATGGAACAGTGCTGGCGCTGGTATGGACCGAACGATCCGGTAACGCTCGATCATGTCAGGCAGGCCGGTGCGACCGGCGTGGTGAGCGCCTTGCACGATATCTATGACGGGCGCGCCTGGCCGCTCGAGAGCATTCTGGAGCGCAAGCGTGTCATCGAGGCCGCCGGCCTGACATGGTCGGTGGTCGAGAGCATTCCGGTCCACAATTCATTCAAGATCGGCGCGCCGGAACGCGAGCGCTATGCCGGCTATTATCGTGACTCAATTCGCGCGCTCGCCAAGGCCGGCATTGCGACGGTCTGCTACAATTTCATGCCGGTGGTCGACTGGACGCGCACGGATCTCGCCTATCGGCTGCCAACGACAGGTTATGCGTTGCGTTTCGACGCGATCGATTTCGCGGCCTACGATTTGTTTGTGCTGAAGCGCGTCAATGCCGAGGCCGGCTATACCCCCGCCCGCATTGCCGAGGCGGAAGCGCGGCTGAAGGAATTGAGCAGCGAAGCGATCGACAGGATCGAGCGCAACCTGATCGCCGGCCTGCCTGCGACCGAGCGCAGCTATGACAGGGACAGTTTTCGCGAGGCCCTGGCGGACTATGATGCGATCGGACCGAAGGAGCTGCGCGACAACCTTGCCTGGTTCCTGCGCGAGATCATTCCGGTGGCCGAAGAGGAGGGGGTGCGCATGTGCATCCATCCCGACGACCCGCCCTTCTCGCTCTATGGCCTGCCGCGCATCGTTTCGACCGCCGAGGATGCGCGTTTCATCCTCAACGCCGTCGACAGCCCCGCCAACGGCCTGACGTTCTGCACCGGCTCCTATGGCACGCGCGCCGACAACGACATCGTCGCCATGGTCAAGGAGTTCGCCGACCGCATCCATTTCGCCCATCTGCGCAACATCACCATCGAGGATGACGGCTCGTTCCACGAGGCCGAGCATCTCGAGGGCGGCACCGACATGGCGCATGTTATCCTGGCTCTGATGCAGGAAGAGGCGCGCCGCCGTCGGGAAGGCCGCGCCGACTGGCGCATTCCTATGCGGCCCGACCATGGCCATCTGCTCGCCGACGATATCGGCAAGACCAGGCTCAATCCTGGCTATTCGCTGATCGGCCGGCTGAAAGGCCTCGCCGAGCTGCGTGGCATCATGCGCGCCATCGAGCGGTTCGAGCTGGCTTGAATGCGCTCCGGCCGGTCGGCTGGCGGATTTACAGGCGATCACGCGCGGTTGCGCTTCCGCTGTGACTTATACGATGTCGCACTGGAAAGTGCGGCCTACGAGAGGCATGGCGGGTAAAGCACGTGTCGGGAAATTATTTGCCGGCAGTTCACAATATGCAGCGCTGACGTTCTTCCATTCGGGCCAGATTGGACTTCTTGTTGCTTTGATCGGCACGCCTTGCGTGTCACTTTGAGATGCATTCATTCTCGAAGCTCTTGCCGGTGGTCGCTTCTACTTCTCCTAAGCCAAGGCAGAGAAAAGAAGGAACCTGACCATGCCCAGAATTGTGCCGGTGCTCGATCTGAGCCGTCTCGAACAAGGTGCGTCCGAATATCGTACCTTTCTCCTGGACCTGCGCACGGCGGCGCGGGACGTCGGCTTCTTCTACCTCAGCGGCCACGGAATTTCGACCTCGGAGATCAACGACGTGCTCGATGCCTCACGCCGGTTCTTCGCGCTGCCTCAGTCCGACAAGCTGGCGATCGAAATGGTCAAATCCCAGCAGTTCCGCGGCTACACCCGCGCTGGTGGCGAACTGACAAAGGGCGCGGCCGACTGGCGTGAGCAACTCGACATTGGTGTCGAGCGCCAGCCCATAGCGCAAGGGCCTGGAATTGCACCGTGGACACGGCTGCAAGGGCCGAACCAGTGGCCGTCTGCACTGCCTGAACTCAAGCCGGCGTTGCTTGCATGGCAGACCAAGGCGACAGCGGTGGCGATCCGGCTGCTGAAGGCCTTCGCGCTGTCGCTCGATCAACCCGAGGATGCCTTCGGCGCGATCTACCGCGACTCGCCCAACCATCGCATGAAGATCGTGCGTTATCCCGGCCGTGACGCGACCGAAGGCGACCAGGGCGTCGGCGCGCACAAGGATGGCGGTTTCCTGACCCTGCTGCTGCAGGACGACAACAAGGGGCTGCAGGTCGAATATGACGGAAGCTGGGTGAATGTGGATCCGCTGCCTGGAACGCTGGTCGTCAACATCGGCGAACTGCTCGAACTGGCATCGAATGGATATCTGCGCGCCACCGTGCACCGCGTCGTGACGCCGCCTGCCGGCGTTGAGCGGATTTCCGTTCCCTTCTTCTTCAGCGCCCGGCTCGATGCGACCATTCCGCTTCTCGGCCTTTCCGAGGAACTGGCGGCGCAGGCACGGGGACCGGCAAGCGATCCCGACAACCCATTGTTCCGCGATGTCGGCACCAATGTGCTCAAAAGCCGGCTGCGTTCCCATCCCGACGTGGCACGCCGCCACTACGCCGATCTTCTCGAGACCGGAGCCGCGGGCTCGTAAGGATTCTACAATATGGCGCACGAATTTTTGCCGTTTTGGGTGTTTTTTTTGGAATGCCATTCGTCGCCAAGGCTTCGAAATAAGCCCAAACAGGTAAAATCGTTCGGTGGTTTCCTCCCATTCCGCCGAGCGGTGTTCCCCTCTGAAGGTTTTAACCTTCTTTTGGCCGGGCCGTATTCGAGCCCGGCCATTTTTTATCTCGGGTCTCGGGCACAAAACTGAAATGCTGCAAAAGCCCGGCATTGCGGAACAGAATACCTTCCCGAGTTGGGCGGACCGTCCGATCCTGAGGTAAGGATTCGAGCACTGCTGCTCGACTGTATCGATCGCTCGGAACGACTTTCATGACACGGAAACAATTGCGCCTCGGCGCCTTCATGCGCCCCGTCAGCCTGCACACCGGCGCCTGGCGTTACCCGGGCGCTTATCTCGATGCCAATTTCAATTTCGCGCATCTGAAGCGCTTCGCTCAGACCCTGGAGGCGGCGAAGTTCGACGCCTTCTTCATGGCCGACCATCTGGCCGTCCTCAACATGCCGATCGAGGCGCTGCGGCGCAGTCACACGGTCACCTCGTTCGAGCCGTTCACGCTTTTGTCGGCGCTCGCCGCCGTCACCGACCACATCGGTCTGGTCGCCACCGCATCGACCACCTTCGATGCGCCCTATCATATCGCCCGCCGCTTCGCCTCGCTCGATCATATCAGCGGCGGGCGCGCCGGCTGGAACATCGTCACCACGTCCAATCCGGATGCCGCGCTCAACTTCGGCCTCGACGAGCATGTCGAACATGACGAGCGCTACCGGCGGGCGCGGGAATTCTACGATGTCGTCACCGGCTTGTGGGACAGCTTTGCCGACGATGCCTTCATCCGCGATGCCGAAAGCGGGCTCTATTTCGATCCGGCCAGGCTGCATGTGCTCGATCACAAGGGCGAGCATCTCTCGGTGCGCGGTCCTCTCAACATCGCGCGCCCGGTGCAGGGTTGGCCGGTCATCGTCCAGGCCGGCGCCTCGGAGGCAGGCCGCCAGCTGGCGGCCGAAACAGCTGAGGTCATTTTTGCCGCCCATGCCGATCTCGCCTCGGGGCAGCGCTTCTTCGCCGACGTCAAAGGCCGTGCGGAGAGACTTGGCCGGTCACGCGACGACATCAAGATCCTGCCGGGCGCCTTTGTCGTTGTCGGCGACAGCGTCGAGGACGCGCAGGCCAGGCGGGCGAAGCTCGACAGCCTCGTCTATTACGAGAGCGGCATTGCCTCGCTGTCGATCACGATCGGGCATGACGCATCCGGTTTTGACCTGGATGCGCCCTTGCCGGAAATCCCCGAGACCAATGCGAGCAAGAGCAGCCGCGAGCGCGTCATCGAATTGGCGCGCCAAGAAAACCTGACGGTTAGGCAGCTCGCGCAAAGGCTGGGCGGCTATTCCGGCCTTGCCTTTGTCGGCACACCTGAAACAATCGCCGACGAGATGGAGGAATGGCTGGTCGGCGAGGGTTCCGACGGGTTCAACATCATGTTTCCCTATCTGCCCGCCGGGCTCGATGATTTTGCCGAGAAAGTCGTGCCCGAACTGCAGCGGCGAGGGATCTTCCGGCGACAGTATGAGGGATCGACGCTGCGCGAGAATCTCGGCCTGAAGCGGCCGCCCAACCGGTTTTTCGATTAGAGCGTTCTTCGCAGAGAGGTCTCCAATGTCGACCCAGACCAACACCCGCATCGTGCTCGCGGCGCGACCGCAAGGCCGGCCGAAGCCAAGCGATTTCCGCATCGAAACAGTGGACCTTGTCCAGCCGGGAGAGGGCGAACTGCTGTTGCAGATCCTTTATCTGTCGCTCGATCCCTATATGCGCGGTCGTATGAACGCCACCAAATCCTATGCCAAGCCGGTCGATGTCGACGGCGTGATGGAAGGCGGCACGTCGCGCGTGTGATGATCTCTCGCCATCCGGAATTTGCTGAAGGCGACATCGTCCTGTCCCACTCCGGATGGCAGAGTTTCGCCCTGTCCGACGGTGCCGGGCTGCGCAAGCTCGATCCCGCGGCTGCACCCATAACAACCGCGCTCGGCGTGCTCGGCATGCCGGGCTTCACGGCCTATGCCGGTCTGCTCACCATCGGGCAGCCGAAGCCTGGCGAGACGGTCGTCGTCGCGGCCGCCAGCGGCGCGGTCGGGTCGGCCGTTGGCCAGATCGCGCGCATCAAGGGTGCGCGTGCCGTCGGCATTGCCGGCGGTGCCGAAAAGTGCGCCTTCGTGCGAGAAGAGCTCGGTTTTGACGCGGTCGTCGATCACCGGGCCGACGATTTTGCAGAGCAGTTGAAGGCAGCTTGCCCCGGCGGCATCGACATCTATTTCGAAAATGTCGGCGGTCCTGTCTGGGACGCGGTGTTTCCGCTGCTGAACGAATTTGCGCGTGTGCCGGTCTGCGGGCTGATCGCGCAGTACAACGTCATCGCGGATGCCGGCACCGACCGGTTGCCGACATTGATGCAGCAAGTGCTGCACCGCAGCCTGACGATCAGGGGTTTTATCCAGCGCGAATTTGTCGACCAGCGCCCGGCCTTCTATCGTGAGATGGCCGAATGGATAGCGTCCGGCCGCGTCCGCTACAGGGAAGATATCGTGGATGGCATCGAAAATGCGCCTCAGGCCTTTCTCGGCCTTCTCGAAGGCAGGAATTTCGGCAAGCTGATCGTGCGTATCGCGGAATAATTGTTGCACAACGATGAGCCGGGGCTGCCGAGACAATCGCTGTCGCAGCCCGGCGCGGCGCCTTTTTTGTTCACCACATCATGAAGGAGGCGACGTCCGCATCCGAGACCTTGCCGGCATTCACGTCAGCGATTGCCTGGTCGACGATCGCGACGCCCTCGGTCATCTCGTCTTCCGTCAGCGTCAGCGATGGCATGAACTCCAGCACATTGGCCTTCAACCCGACATAGGTGAAGGCTGCACCCAACTCATAGCCGCGATAGATGATCTTGGCCGTGGTCGCCGCCGCAACCGGCTCACGTGTCGTGCGGTCCTTGACCAGGTCGACGCCGATGGCAAGGCCGCGCCCGCGCACGTCGCCGATGATCTCGTGTCTGGCGGCAAGGGCTCGCAGCGCGTCGGAAAACAGCATGCCGATTCGCGCCGAGCGCTCGACCAGGCCGTCCGTCTCGATCGTCTTCAGCACCGCGTTGCCGGCCGATGTCGCCACCGGATTGCCCGCGGTTGTCTGCAGCGCGAAGGCCGGCGCATGGTCCATGATCTCCTTAGGGCCGATCACGGCCGACAACGGCAAGCCACCGCCGATGCCTTTGCCAAAGACGACGAGGTCGGGCGTCAGTCCTTCATGCTGGAAGCAGTGCATCATGCCGCTGCGGGCGAGCCCGACCTTGACCTCGTCAACGGCAATCTTGATGCCGTGCTTGCGGCAACGCTGCTGCAATGCCTTGAGAAAGCCGGGCGGCGGCACGATCAGCCCGCCATCCGACATCAACGGCTCGATGAACACCGCCGCGACCTGATGGGGCGGGCAGGTGGTCTCGAACTGGTAGTCGAGCAGGGCCAGCACGTCCTCGCTGCTGAAATTCGGTCGGAACGGATCGGGATAGGGCAGCAGAAGCACGCCCGGCCGGGGCAGCGTGTGGGTCATGGCGGTATGGCCGCTGATGCCCATCGAGCCGGAGAGATTGCCGTGATAGGAACCGATGAACGAGATGAAGCGCGAGCGGCCAGTGGCTGCCTGCAGCACGCGCACCGCGCAGTCGTTGGCATCCGACCCGGAATGGCCGAACCAGACGCGCCGTTCGCCTTCTCCGGGCGTAATCGCCAGCAGCCGCTCCGCCAGCGATACAGCCGGCTCGTTCGGGTAGAGCAGCAGGCTGGCGCCCGCCATGTCGCGGATCGACGTCTCGACCGCTTCGACGATTGCCGGATGGCCGTAGCCGAGCACCGCCGGACCGGCCGATCCCGACAGGTCGAGCAAGGAGCGGCCGCCTTCCTCGATCAGCCGGTTGCCCCGGCCGCCGATGACGCTGAGCGGGGAGAAACGCAGCTTGCCGATCTGGGCGATGGTCGCGGCATCACGTTCGCGCAGGCTGAGATTGCTCACGACACGGGTTCCGTTTCGAGCGCCGGCAGTGCCGCCGCCAGCCGGTCCGCCCATTCTTCGATGCCGGACCGCGTCGACAGCAAATCCTGCCGGATCTCGACGAGGACGGCGGGGATGCCGCGATCGTCGCCATGAATGGGCACGGCGTAATCGGCGTCGCGGCTGATCACATAGGGCACGTTGGCCGCGACATTGAGCCCGGCGTCGGTGCGCAGGCCCGAAAGGATCGTTTCGGCGAGATCTCTCGCTTGGTCGTGCAACACGCCGGCATGCCAGGGTCTGCTGACACCGAGGAAGACCGGCGTGAAGGAATGGATCGTCACGATCCGCGTCTGCCGGCCTGCTTGCGCCCGGTGGTCAAGATACGCGGTCACCCGGTCATGAAACGGCGAAAAGATGATCTCGGCGCGTCGGGTCCGCTCCGTCGCATCGATGCCGACATTGCCGGGAATGTCGGTATCTTCCGACAGCACCGGAATGCTGCCTGACGTGCCCAGTGGCCGGTTGAGGTCGATCAGCAGCCGCGTGTAACCGCTGAGGAAGGCCGGTGCATCGAGCTTCGACGACAGCAGGCGGGTCACTTCGGCGGCGCCGATATCCCAGGCGATGTGGCGCTGCAGATGGCTGGCATCGAGGCCGAGCTGTCGATACTCGGCCGGCATGTGGTTGGACGCATGCTCGCACAACAGCACGATATCGGAGCGGCCGTGCTCGTTGAGGACCTCGACGGCCTCGGGCCAATCTTTTCCGGCCTGCGCGGTCATCAATAGAGCGTCCGGCAGAGATCGCAGATGGAGGCCGGATCGAGACCGGCAAGACGCTCGGCTTCATGTCGCTTGAGGCCGACGAAGGTTTCGATGAAGACAGGCGCGAACCATCCCGTCACGATGCCGTCGGCCAGCAACGCGTCCAGTGCCGCCGGCAGGGTTTCGGGCAGGCGCACCAGACCGAGACTCGCCCGCTCAGCCTCGCTCATCAGTGTCGGGTCGCCGGTGACCAAAGGCGGCGACGGCAGGCCCGCCTTCAGCCCTTCCAGCCCGGCGCGGATGATCGCCGCCAGCGACAGATAGGGATTGCCGGTGGCGTCAGCGGCCCGGTATTCGATGTTGTATTGCCGCGCCGGATCGCGTCCGCCGATCGTCACAGTCGGGCAGATGCGCAGCGACGCCTCGCGGTCGCGGTCGGCAAGCCAGGTATAGGACGAACTCCAGCTGTGCGGCTTCAGCCGGTAGAAGGACGACACGCTCGACGCCGTCATCGCGGTCATTCCAGGCAGATGGCGCAGCACGCCGGCACAGAAGGCGCCGGCTTTGGCGGAAAGACCTCCGGGCTGCGTTGGATCGTATGTCACCGGCTTGCCGGCCTCGTCGACGAAGCTGAAATGGATGTGGACGCCGTTGCCGACGGCAGTTGGCGCGGTTTTGGGCGCGAAGCTCGCACGCCAGCCGGCATTGCGCGCCAATTCGCGCGTGATTTCGCGGATGGCGACGGCGCGGTCCGCCGCCCTCAGCGCGTCCGCCGGCTCGTGTGTCACCTCGAACTGCTCGTCGCCGAATTCGGCGATGATCACTTCGGGTGCAACGCCGGCCTCCTCCAGCGCCGCCATCAGGTTGGGCGCGAAGGGGTCCGTGCGGCGCAATGCGGCGAAAGACATCGAATGCGCCGGCGCGAAGCCGCCGTCGGCGACATTGAATTCATGCTCGAAGGCGGCGATGACCGACAGGCCGGTTGCGGCTTTCAAATCGGCCAACGCCTCTTTCAGCATCGTGCGGGTGCAGCCGAGCCATGGGCTGCCATCGAGCTCGACGATGTCGCCGGCGACCATGTCGAACGGCGTCGCCGATCCGGTACGTGTCGTGCGAAAGCGCGCCTTGAGATCGGGGATCAGCCGCAGGTCGCCCGACGAGCCCCAGGGGTTGGGATCGACGATCGAGTTGAACGGCGTCAGCGACAGATTGGCCTGCAGCCAACCGACGCCGGTCGTGGCGGTCTTCTGCAACTTGCTTTCGGCAACGAAGCGGCCCCGCGTGACGGCGGAGAGATCCGTGGTGACGACGGCAACCAGAGGCTCGACAGTCGATGTCATGCCGGTTTTCCCAAAGCGTTGAAGCGGCCGACGACCGTGTCGGTATCGGCCACCCAGCAGTAGCCGCCGAAGGCCTTGAGCGCGATGTCGTGGCGTTCCTGCGTAATGGTGGCGCAGGCATCCGATACGCAGGTGACAAGATAGCCGCGGTCGGCGCCGTCGCGCACCGTCATGTCGACGCATTGATCGGTCAGCACGCCGACCACGACGAGATAGCGGATGCCGAGGTTCTTGAGGAGATAGTCGACATTGGTCGAGTTGAAGATGCCCGACGACGTCTTCGGCAGCATGATCTCGTCGCCGACCGGCGCCAGCGCCGGCACCGGCAGACCCTCCGGGAGGCTGGGTGCGACATGGATCGGCGTCAGCTTGTGGTCGAGCGAGCGGTCACGGCCGTCTTCGGTCAGGCTCTGGATGATGGTGTGCAGCACCTCGACGCCATTGGCCCGCGCAGCGGCCAGCAGGCGCTCCTGGTTGGGGATCGTCTGTGACGTTGTCTGCCGGTAGAAATAGTGATCGGGCCCACGCTCCGGATGCGACGGATCTGCGCCCGGCTCCAGCCAGATGCGCTGCATGTCGACGAGCAGCAGGGCCGTTTCGCCGGCACGGAAGGCGTCGTCTCGTTTGGGTAGGGCCTGGGTCATGCTTTGTCGTCCTGCTTTGCTGATTTGGGTCCCGGCGTCTTGCGGGGTCCGGGTATCTTGCGCGCGCCGTTCTCTTGCGGGTCGCTGTCGAGTGTCACGGCATTGGCATGTCGCACCCTTTCGAGCCGCTCGATGCGGGCGCGCGCGTCGTCGCCCAGCGTCGAAACGATATGGGCGACCAGCGCCTCCATCTGGGCGATCGCCGGCGCCAGCGTGTCGTAGGGCGAGGCGACTTCGAGCGGGCTGACGATGGTGACTTCGGCGAGATCTGATATCGGCGACAGCCATTGGTCGGTGAACAGCACGATGCGCACATCGAGCGCTGCCGCTTGGCTCGCATAGGCCATCACATCGAGCTGATAGCGGCGATAGTCGAACACGACGAGCACGTCGCGGCGGTCGAGGTCGGCGAGCGTGTCGAAGGTCTGCGGAGAAAGCACGCCGAGATCGCGAACCCCGGAGCGAAACTGTACGAGATAGCCGGCCAGCATGCCGGCGATGTGACGGCTGAAACGGCCGCCTACCATGACAATCTCGCCCTTGACCTCCATCAGCAGGCGGGCCGCCCGCTCGTATGTCTGGACAGGTGTCGCGGCGGTGGCTTTCTGCAAGGCCGTGGTGACGCTGTCGAGATAGGCCAGCACGGCGCTGTCGTTGGAGCCGCTCTGCCGCTTGGCCTCCATCATCAGCAGCGGCGAGTGCAGTCTTGCCTCGACTTCGGCCAGAAGCTTCGCCTGGAAATCCGGAAACCCTTCATAGCCGAGCTTGACGACCAGTCTCACCACGGTCGGATCGCTGACGCCAGCGCGCCGGGCGAGCGATGAGGCGGTGCCGAGGCCGGAGGTCGGATAGTCCGTCAACAGCAGTCGGACGATCTTCTCTTCCGACGGCGTCAGCGCAAGATCCCCGCGCATCAGAACATCGCGTATCGTCATGGGCCTCCCCGAAATCCGTGTTCTCTTGTTTTGTCGAGTTTATTACAGAGATTTAAATCTTGGTCAACAATGAAGAGATGTTGACATTGCGTGATCGCTGGCCCTACCTTGTCGGAAAGCAGCCAAGAGACTGTGGGGAACAGCCATGCGAAACGGAAGCGACGTCATCGTCGTCGGTGCCGGCATTGTCGGATCGAGCGCCGCCTATCATCTGGCCAAGGCCGGTGTGAAGGTCACATTGGTCGAGCAGACCCATCCCGCCGGCGGCCCGTCGGGAAAATCGTCGGCGCTGCTGCACGCCTTCTACCTGATGCCGGAATTGTCGCAGCTTTCCATACGTGGCCGCGAGATCCTGGTGTCGCTGCCGGAAATCGCGGGCGAAGGCTCTTTCGTCACCGAAATCGGCATGATGTGGGTCTGCGGCAACGACAACAAGGTGAGTTGGACGGCGGCAGCCGAACGCATCCGCGGCGAGGGCGCGCGCATCGAGACATTGTCACCGCAGGCCTTTGCCGACGCGGCACCCGGCTTTGCCTTGGACAATGTCGCAATGGCGCTGTGGGAGCCGGAATATGGCTACGCCGATGCCTTCGGCGCCACCAACGCTATCGCCCGTGCCGCCCGCGCCAACGGTGCCAGGATCATGCAGAACACGTTGGTCGAGAGCCTCCAGCGGCAGGGCGACCGCATCACCGGCGTCACTCTGACTGATGGAACGGTGCTGGAAGCCGGTACCGTCGTCCTGGCCGCCGGGCCGTGGACGCGCCGCCTGCTGGCGACGGTCGGCCTCGATCTGCCGCTGCATGTCGAGCGCCATCCGATGGCCGTGCTCGACGCTGCCGGCAAGGCAAGGCAGGTCATGCCGTTCGCCTGGTGCGACGACATTTACTGCAACTATGCTCGGCCCGACAATGACGGTGTCATCCTGGCCGGCACGTGGGCCGGCGGTGGCACCGGCCTGCGCCACGAACATGCGGGCCGCCCGCGTTTTGTCGAAAATCCCGACAACTACATGGAAGGTGTCGAGGAGCAGGAATCGGTCGAGATTCTGGAGACCTTCGTTGACAGAGTCCCTGCCATGGCCGAGCTTGGCATCCGGCCCGGCTATGCCGGACTCTACGACATGAGCCCCGACGATCTGCCGGTCATCGGCGCCATGCCTGACGTCGAAGGGCTGGTCGTTTCGGCGGGATCCTCCGGCCACGGCTTCAAGACCGGGCCGGCAGTCGGCGAGGCGGTGGCCAGGCTGGTCACCGAAGGCGCGCAACCGATCCTGGCGCCGTTTTCACCCGATCGCTTCAGGGCCGCGTAATGGCGTCGGTGACGATGAGCGAGAGCAAGCCCAGTGGCTTCATGCCGGCCGCGTTTCGCAACGCCACTGCCGATGCCCTGTGCATGGTCGCGGTGCTGCTGCTGGTGGCGCTTGCCGCCTTCATCTTTGGCAGCGCCGCCATGCAACGTGTGGTCACCTATGCCGCGATCATGCTGACGGCGGTGCTCGGCCTGCAGATATTCTCTGGCAACAGCGGCATCGTCTCGTTCGGTCAGGCCGCCTTTGTCGGCCTTGGCGCCTACGCCACCGGCATCCTCACCATGCCGACCGCATTGCAGCGAACGGCGCTGCGCGACCTGCCGCAATTCCTCGCCGGGTATCAACTCTCCTTCTTCGCGGCGCTGGCCGTCGTCCTTGCTCTCGCGGTCATCGTCGGCCTGTTGACCGGCACGCCGCTGCTCAGGCTTTCCGGATCGAGCGCTTCGATCGCAACGCTTGCCATGCTGATCATCGTCTACACGCTGCTGGTGGCCGGGCGCGAGATCACGCGCGGCAGTCAGCCATTCTATGGCGTGCCGCGCGAGGTAGGGCTGTGGACGGCTGCCGCTGTCGCTTCGATGGCGCTGGTGGCGGCGAGGCTGTTTCGCGAAACCTCCTTCGGCCTTGCCGCCCGCGCCGCCGCCAATGACGAGCGCGGTGCCGCCGCCGTCGGCGTCGACCAGCGCACGGCGCGTTTGGCCGCTTGGGTGGCGGGTGTCGTCGCCGCCATGGCCGCCGGCGCCATGATGGCGCAGTTTCTGGGTGCGTTCTCGCCACGCGATTTCTATTTCGACCTCGGCTTCACCATGCTCGCCATGCTGATCGTCGGCGGCATGACCTCGTCGCTCGGCGCTTTCGCCGGCGTCATCGTCACCATCGTTTTGGTCGAAGTGGTGCGCCGCTTCGAAGGCGGCGGCGAGGTGCTCGGCCTGCATCTGCCCGTCCTGTTCGGCCTGACCCAGGGCGTGCTTGCCATCGCCATGATCCTGGTTATCTGGCGGCGGCCGACCGGTCTGTTCGGCGAGCGTGAACTGAACCTGCTGCGCCGACCCGGACGCCAGGCCGTGATGGCTTCAACGGCGCCACCGCGGCATGTCGAGAGTGACCGGCTCACCGCCGTCCATCTGTCGCGCCGCTATGCCGGCGTCGTCGCCGTCGACGACGTCAGCCTGGATTTCGAGACCGACAGCATCACCGGCATCATCGGCCCCAATGGCGCCGGCAAGACGACGCTGCTCAACATGCTGGCTGGTGATATCAAGCCGAGTGCCGGCACCGTGTCGGTGGGTGGCGTGGTCCGGCAGGCTTCGGCCTTCCGCTTAGCCCGCTCCGGCGTTGCCCGCACCTTCCAGAACATCCGCGTCTTCCCGCACATGACCGTGCTCGAAAATGTCGTCGTCGCCGCCCGCCAGGTGGAGCCGGATCTTGGCCATGCCGAGGCGGCGGCAATGGGTGAACTTGCGCGCATGGGGCTGGAG
>NZ_RZOL01000430.1:0-4942 GCF_004022985.1 Mesorhizobium sp. M7A.F.Ca.ET.027.02.1.1
CCTCACCTGCCTGCCGGCATCCTCTCCCCGTATAGTGACGGGGAGAGGGACGCTGGCATCGATGGTTTCGCCAATCACCAGCCTTTGCAAGGCAAGGATGGCGCCGGCGTTGCGGCCAGCCCCTTCTCCCCGTCACTATACGGGGGTCGAGGCGTGGTCCGCGCAGCGGACGAAAAGCCAACTGCTTGGCTTTTCGAACAACGAACGCCCGGCAGGGCGATGAGGGGCGGCGCCGATCTCGGTGATTGATGGTTTCCGCCACAAGTCGGACTTGGCCGAAGCGATTGCCCTTGCCAACCGTCGCCTCCCCTTGCGTCTGTCTCGCTTTGATGGCTGACTGTCGCGACGCGGGCCGCATTGGGGGATGGGGATGGCGACGGCAAAGCACGTGATGAAGCGCATATTGATGATGTTGGCCGGCTACTTCGTGTCGGTGCTGGTCGGCCTGATCGCCATCGCGGTGATCTATGGCGTGCTCAGTTCCTTGCCCAACGCGCCCAGCTATTTCGACGTCATGGGCGTTTCGCCGATCGCGGTGCTGCTGGTGCCGCCGCTCGGCATGTTCGTCTATTTCCTGACCATCGTGGTGACCGCGCTGCAGACGCTGATCTTCGCGCTGATCGCCGAGTTCTTCTCGCTGCGCAATGTCCTGCTGCACATGGTTTTCGGCGCCGGCGCCGCGGTCGGCGGCTTCGCCTTGATCTGGCCGAGCGCGCCGGAGGATATGGACCCGGAGCGTTGGGTCGACATCGGCATCATTGCCGCTGCCGGCCTTGTCGCCGGGTTGCTCTATTGGCTGATCGCCGGGCGGGACGCCGGCTTCCGGCGGCCACTGTTCGAGCGCTACTAGCTTGCAGACTCATAATCGCGGAGCCACGCCGATCGGCTCATGCGGAGCCTTGAAACAGATTCCGCCGCAATATGAAAGCAGTAGAAACGACCTCAAAATCGGTCGCTTCTTGCTGCGCCCGAGAGCAGGCATGGCTCGTCATCGTCATGGCGCTGCTGTTCCGAGCGCAGCGGCCAGTACGTCGGCGAGGCCGCGTCCGGCGCTACCGTCCTCATCAAGGCGCGGATTGTAGATGGTGATCTCGAGGCCGACTGCCTTGCCGCTCGCCAAGGCAAGCCGGAGCGCGGCCGTTAACTCGTCCCACGACAACCCGCCTGGCACGCGAAAATCGACAGCCGGCATGATGACGTCGTCGAGACAGTCGGCGTCGAGATGGATAAAGAAGCCGTCCAATTCCGCTCTCGTCAGGTGATCGACCGCTTCGCGTGCGGCGGCCTCGATGCCCGTGGCGCGCACAGCGGGAAGGTCAAGCACCTTGAGCTCCTCGGGGAGCGGCTGGCTTCCGTACTCCTCCTGATCCTTGTGATCGCGATACGCGAAGGCGACAGCGTCTTCAGGGCGGACCAGAGGACCGCGACCTTCGATGTCGGTCAGAAGCGAGGGACCGTAGCCGGTGACGAAGGCGAGGTCCATCGAGGCACCCTCACCATTGGGTTCCGCCTCTGGCTGGAAGAAATCGGCGTTGCCGTCAATGAAGAGCAAGCCGTAGCGGCCGCCTCGTCGAAACGCGAGCGCCGAGCCCAGCACGATCGTGCAATCGCCGCCCAGCACCACTGGAAACCCGCCTGCGTCAAGCACCGCTTCCACGGCGTCGGCGAGCTTGGGCGACCACTGCGCAATTGCCCTGGCGTTCAGGGTGCCTGTCTCGGGATCGGGCGTCGGGTCCTTCGGAGGCACAGCCAGCCGCCCGGCGCGGCGCGCCTGGATGCGCTCCGCAAGGCCAAGGTCCAGGAGCCGGCCAGGCAAGCGCTCCACACCGTCGGTCGCCAGGCCCAGCGTGGAGGGGGCTTCGAGAATCGCATAATGGCTCGACACAGGCGCCTCCGCTTCGAGCGCTCAACATCGTTCGTCCCTGCCGAAACAGGATCACATTTGCGTTTTGAGCTTGTTCGATAACGGTAGCCGCCGCTCCTCGTTCCCTCTCGGCCGCCTTTCCGCTTTCGGTCATGCCGTATTTATGAGTTAACGGCCTACCGAAAGCCCTGGATCAACTCGAAGGCGAGCGAACCGCCTCCGTGGCGTCCAGAGCCTGCTTCAGGCGCGAGTCGCGGTCGTAGACGTCGCCGAAATATTCGACCTTGCCGGACAGATCAGGCCAGGCGGTGAAATAGGCGACATAGACCGGGATCGTGCGTGTCACATTCTCGGTCGAGTGGCCGTGCTTCAGCTTCTCGGCGATATAGTCCACGGAGGTGCCAAGCACCGCCGCCGCCATGCCGCGCGGGTCCTGCAGCCGCACGCAGCCATGGCTGAGCGCGCGCATATCACGCTGGAAGAATGATTTCTGCGGCGTGTCGTGCATGTAGATCGCGTGCTTGTTGGGGAACAGGATCTTCAACTCGCCCAGCGCGTTGGCCTCGCTCGGCTGCTGGCGCACGCTGTAGGGGATGTTCGCGCCATAGGCGCCCCAGTTGACCGCCGACGAAGGAATGCGCTTGCCGCGCGAATCCGTCACCTCATAGCCGGACCGGTCGAGATAGCCCGGATCGTTGCGCAATCTCGGCAGCATCTCGTTGACGATGATCGATTGCGGCACGCCCCAATAGGGATGGAAATCGACCTGCTTGATCTGGTCGTAGAAGAAGGAGGTCTGGTTGGTGGTCCGGCCAACGACGACACGCGTCTTGAGCTTTTCCTCGCCATTGTCGATGTAGCTCGCGGTGAAGGCCGGCTGGTTGATGAAGACGCGCGGGCTGCCTAGATCGGACGGCAGCCAGCGCAGTTCCTCCAGCGCCACTTCCACCTTCAGCAGCTTGTCGGCCTTGGATGTTCCGGCCAGCGTCGCGACGGTGCGCGGGCCGATGACGCCGTCGCCCTTCATGCCTGCCTTTTGCTGCACGGCCTTGATGACCGGGACCAGTTCCGGATCATAGACTTCGCTGGTGGCCAGCCTGGACAGGATCTCGCCATAGGCGCCGCCCATCTCGTCATCGAGATTGCGCGCGATCAAGGTCAGGAGCTTCGGCAGTTCGGGGCTGGTTCCGCCCGGCTTCAGCAACAGTTTGGGGTCGACGACGATTTCGTTTTCCGCACTGGCCTGCAGCGATTCGAGTTCCACACGCAGCGCCTGGTATTCCGCATTCTGCGGATGCCGCGATTCGAGATAGGTGCGCACTTGCTGGGTATGCGCCAGCGTCCTCAGCACGCCTTGCAAGTCGAGCGGCTTGGCCGGGAAATCATAGTAGCCGGTCATGCGGTTGGGATCGACGCGGCCGTTCTGGGCGTCATGGGCATAGCGCAGCACACGCGCGGAAAGCGCCATCTCGAAACGGACGAGTTCTTTCAGTTGCGCATTGGCGTCAGTCGTCGATGCGCCGGCAGCGGGCACTTCGACCGTATAGTCGGCGGGCGTGAGGCCATAGCTTGAAGCCTCGCCAAGCACCCGAACCGCATCCTGCGCACGGCTGTTGAGGCTGGTTCCGCTTATCCAGATGAAATCCGGATTGGCCGAGTAATACGCGATCAGCGCCTTGGCGATGTCGGGCTCGGCTAAGAGTTCGTAGTCAGCCAAGCTGGCAACCGCTTCACGAAACGCAGCGCCCGTTGCCGACGGCACGAAAGCCGCATCCTGTGGCGTCGCCGGCTCTGGCGTCGGGGCCAGCGCCGAGAAGTCGACGCGAACCAGCCGGTCCGCCTTGTAGGTGTAATAGGATGGGCTGCTGATTCTCGCGCCGCCACCGCCACCGCTGGCCGGAGCCTTCGGCTTTGGTTTGTGCTTCGGTGGCGGGGGCGGAAACTCGCCTTTCGGCGCATGCTTTACGCCGCCGCCGAAAAGCATGTCGAACAGCCCCTGCGCGCCTGCCTGGGGTACACCGAAAGCCAGCGTTGCCGCGATCGCCACCAGCGGCATCACGGTTGCTTTGTTTCCGAGGAATTTCATGAATCACCCGCTCCGGCCGCAACCGGTTCCCGTTCCGCACGCTAGATCGTCCCGCTCACCGCATGGCGGATGTAAGGCGCGACTATACTGATTCATACCGATTTCGTTAAGCATTCATAAATTTTGGAAAGCCTGTTGCAGAACGGTTTCACAAGATCGTGACGGCTGGAGCGGAGGGTTGTTCCGCCCCAGCCGGAAATCTCTCGGGATCAGGCGTTGGCGCCGCCATCGATGGTCAGGGCAGCGCCGGTTACGAAGCGGCCTTCAGGGCCTGCAAGCCAGGCGACCATGCCGGCAACGTCATCGGCCTTGCCGAAACGCGGTGTTGCCATTTTCCGGCGCTGATGCTCGGCATGCGGGCCGTCGGCCGGGTTCATGTCGGTGTCGGTCGAACCGGGATGGACGACGTTGGCGGTGATGCCGCGCGGGCCGAGGTCGCGCGCCAGCGCCTTGGTCAGGCCGACCAGCGCCGCCTTGCTGGCCGAATAGGCCGTGAGGCTGCCGTCGGTCGCCCTCTCGGCAAGGTTGCTGCCGATCGAGATGATGCTGCCGCCCTCACCCATATGCACGGCCGCCGCCTTCGAGGCGATGAATGGAGCCCGGAGATTGACCTCCATGGTCTCGTCGAAATCTGCGAGCGACAGCGCGTCGATGGGGGCGGCCCGCCAGATGCCGGCGCTGTTGACCAGGATGTCGAGCCGGCCGAAGGCGGTCACTGCGTCATCGACGGCCTTGTCTATGGCCACCGCATCGCGGTTGTCGGCCTTTATCGCGATGGCGCGGCCGCCCTTGGCCTCGATTTCGGCGACAACCGAGCGGGCCTGCTCCTCGCCATGCACATAAGTCAGCGCGACACTGGCGCCGTCGGCCGCGAGCCGTCGCGCAATCGCCGCACCGATGCCGCGACTGCCGCCGGTGACGAGCGCGGCCTTGCCGCCCAGTTGGTTGGATGACATCGATTTCTCCTTTTGTAACGATCGATACATAAATAC
>NZ_RZOL01000431.1:0-4895 GCF_004022985.1 Mesorhizobium sp. M7A.F.Ca.ET.027.02.1.1
AGGCGCACTCGGCCGTACGGCCGAGTGCGCCTTGGCGAGGAAGGGCGACAGCGCGCCGGCGCCGACCACCAGCAGCCGCGAGGCATCGTCGCGGGCGAGATAGGAGGCCGCGAGCGCCGAAGCGCAGGCGGTCCGCCACTGTGTCAGCCGCTGGCCGTCGATCAAGGCTTCAGGTTCGCCGGTGGCGCCGTTAAGCAGAAGGTAGAGTCCCATCACCGCCGGCTTGCCGATGGCGTTGTTGTCGGGGGACACGGTGACGATCTTGACGCCGACGTGACCGCCGGTCGATGTGCCCGCCGCGTTGAGATCGGTCCAGGCCGGCATCAAAAGCAGTGTGGAGGCGGCACCATCTGGCCGCTCGATCGTATGATGATGCCTGACCGGCTGCACCGCACCGTCGCGAAACGCCGTGCGCAGCGTCTCGACCAGCCCGGCAAAGCTCAGCGCATGGTCGACCTCTGCGGCCGAAATGGTCAGCATGAAAAACTCCGTGGGGACAAAACCGCCGACGGGCGGCTCAAGCGGTCGGCTTCGGCAATGCGGACCCTTGGGCGGACCCTTGGGCGGAGCCTGGGGCCTGGCTTTGCGGTACCGCCGGCGCACGGCTGACCGCCTGGCGCAGGTTCTCGGCTTCGACGCCGCGCTGGCGCGCCAGCTTGCGATAGCGGCCCTGCTTGACCCAGGTTGCCAGGCTGCCGATGATCATGCCGATGGCGAGTGCCAGGAACAGGAAGATGAACAGCGGCAAAGTCAGGGTCAGCTTCGGATTGCCGGGGTTGAACGGATCGAGCGTGAAGGCGACCAGTTCGCGGTTGGCAACGGCGAGTGCGATCAGGATGATCGCCAGGGGCACGAAGATCGCGATGAGCATGAAGCGATTGAACATGATGTTTTCCGTCGGAAGCTGGCCTGTCCGAAAGGCCGTCAGGCGCTGACGTCGCGCCTACTTGCCGCCGTTCAGCCTTTCACGCAGTTCCTTGCCGGTCTTGAAGAACGGCACCCATTTCTCCTCGACCTCGACGGATTCGCCGGTGCGCGGATTGCGACCGGTGCGGGCGGGACGATTCTTCACCGAAAAAGCGCCGAAGCCTCGCAACTCGACCCGGTTGCCTTCGGCAAGGGCGTCGGTGATTTCATCGAAGATGGCGCCGACGATGTTTTCGACGTCGCGCAGGAAAAGATGCGGATTGCGCGTGGCAATAATCTGCACAAGTTCGGACTTGATCATGAGACGGGTCCCCGTGAAAGCAGTGCGGTCAAAATTATGAGGATGATTTTATTTGCTTTTTTCACTTGCCCCAAACGGCGTCTCAAGGGTGCCAGACGGAAACGAGACCGTCAAGAAACAAGCGGTCGGCTCCGAGTTCATGGATGACGTCGCCGCTGTAGGCGGGCAGGCCGAGCGCACTGCCGATGGTTTGCGCCATCGCTTTCGAGAACAGGAAGCCGCCGCGCTGTTCGGTATCCTTCCACTCGACGACCTTGAGCTTGGCATCGACGCCCTTGGTCGCCAGCCAGTCGACCGCTACCGCCTCGCCGCCGACGGCGTCGATCAGCCCGTTGGCAACGCCCTGGCGCCCGGTGAATATCGAGCCGTCGGCAAGCGCCAGCGCTTGTTCGCGGGTCATCTTGCGGCGTTCGGCGACGATGTCGACGAACCAGTTATAACTGTCGAGGATGAGTTTGCGAACCATGGCACGCTCGTCGTCATTGGTCGGCTTGAAGGGAGAGGGTGCGGCTTTCAGCGGCGAGGATTTCACCTCCTCCAGCTTGACGCCGAGTTTGTCCATCAGGCCGCTGACGTCGGGATACTGGATCAGCACGCCGATCGAGCCGACGATCGAGGTCTTGCGGGCAACGATGTGATCGGCGGCACTGGCGATCATATAGCCGGCCGATGCGGCGAGCGTGCCGACTTCCGCCACCACCGGCTTGTCGGCGGCCAGCTTGCGCACTTCTTCATAGATCGATTCACCACCGACGGTGGTGCCGCCAGGCGAATCGATCGACAGGATCACGCCTTTCACCTTCGATGAAAGACGGATGGTTTCCAGCCGCTTGATCAGTTCCTCGTCCTCGGTGATCGTGCCTTCGATCTTGACCTTGGCAATATGGTCGACCGTCGAGCCACCGAAATCGTCGCCATAGAACCAGGTTGAAAGCGCAATCACCCCAAGGGCTACGATGCCTATGGCGACGACGCGCCAGAATGTCAGCTTGCGCCGCAAACGGCGGCGGTCGATCAGGTCGTCGGCTCTCAGTGCCATGGTCAGCCTTTCAGTCGGCGGGAGGAGACGCTTTTAGACCATGATCCGCCCATCTGGAAGCAGTTCTCTTTTGCGTATGGCGAGGCAAGTCAGCACCTGGACGTGAGGTGGCCATCTCCGTCGACAGTCGACCGGCCCGGGCTGGGCGCTCTACAAGTATTGGTCTGCTCACATGTTTGTGCAATCGCCCCAGGTCGGCGACGAGACCGACGGCGGATAAATTTTACGCCGCGTGTCTGTTTCTGCTATGGAGAACACGCAGTTGTGCGGACCTCGTTTTCGTCTGTACAAAGGCGGCTGTCACATTTTTGCAGTTTTCGTGCGCTTGTGCTTGCTTGAAAGCGCCGGCGTCCCACCTATAGGCGGTGCTCAAGGGTGGGCAGGGTTAAAGAAAGCAGTGAATGTTAGCGCGACCGATTGAACCGACCAACGCCGAGGCGGTGTTGGCTCCCCCGGCGGACGGCCGGACGCGCGGCGACGCTTTCGACCGTGCACAGCGTCATTCGCGCCGCGTGCGCGTTCTCAAATTTGCCGTGCCGGTGGCCGCGGCACTGATAGCGGTCGCTTTCCCGGTCTATTCCTATCTCGCCGCACCCGTCGCCGTGAAGGTTCAGGCGGAAGGCACTGCCTTTTCCAACGGCAAGCTGGTGATGGCCAATCCCAAGCTCAACGGTTTCACCAAGCAGAAGCAGCCTTATTCGATGACGGCGCTGCGTGCCATTCAGGATGTCAGCACGCAAGGCATCATCGAGCTGGAAGGCATCGACGCCAAGGTGCCGATCGCGCCCGACAATGTGGCGGCGGTCAAGGCCTCGCACGGCACCTACGATCGCGACGGCAATACGATGAACCTGACCAGCGACGTGACGATCACCACGACCGACGGCATGCAGGCCAAGTTCAAATCGGTCTTCCTCGACATGGGCAAAGGCACTATGAAGACGGGAGATCCCGTCGATGTCAGCCGTGGCGGGTCGCGGATCACGGCGGATACGATGTCGGTCCAGGACAATGGCAAGGTTCTGGTTTTCGAGAACAAAGTGCGCGTCAACATCGATTCCTCCGCCTTGAAGGCGGCACAGGGAAACAGCGGAGAAACCAATGCGGCTCAGTAGTTCGACGCGGCTCGCGGCTGCAACTTCAGCGTTGCTGCTGCTCGGACTCGTGCCGTCATGGGCGCAGACGACCAGTCAATCAGGCCTCAAACTGTCCGGCGACAAGCCGATCCAGATCGAGAGCGACAAGCTGGAAGTCCGCCAGGCCGACAGTGTCGCCATCTTCACGGGCAATGTCAGCGTCGTCCAGGGGCCGACATTGATGAAGGCCGGCAAGATGACGGTCTACTACGTCAAGGACCCCAACGCCGCTGCCAAGGGCACGGAGGCCGCGGGTGCGGCGATGACGGGCTCGGCCAACATCGATCACCTGGAGATCTCCGACAAGGTTTACATCAAGTCGGATGCGCAGGTCGCGACAGGCGATCAAGGCAGCTTCGATATGAAGAGCCAGGTTCTGGTGCTTTCGGGCAAAAAGGTCGTTCTGTCGCAAAACGACAACATTCTGGTGGGCTGCAAGCTTACCGTGCAGATGAAAAGCGGGCTGGCTCAGGTGGATCCATGCGCTGGGCAACGCGTCCAGATGTCGATCACGCCGCCGCCGAAATCGGGAGCGACGAACCCCTGATGGCCAGCCTGTCGTCGCTGACGGCGCGTCTTCCGGGACGGGCCGCCGGCAAGCTTTCGGCGCCGGCCACGGTGACCGTAGATGCGGGAAAGTTCAAGGGAACCCTGATCGCCAAGGGGCTGACCAAGAGCTACAAGGGCCGCAAGGTCGTCAGCGGCGTCACCATCGGCGTGCGCGCTGGCGAGGCCGTTGGGCTGCTCGGCCCCAACGGCGCCGGCAAGACGACCTGTTTCTACATGGTTACCGGCCTCGTGCCGGTGGATGAAGGCACGATCGAGATCGACGGCTTCGACGTCACGTCGATGCCGATGTACCGTCGCGCACGCCTCGGCATCGGCTATCTGCCGCAGGAAGCGTCGATCTTCCGCGGCCTCAATGTCGAGCAGAATATCCGCGCGGTGCTGGAAGTGGTCGAAAAGGACCGCAAGGTGCGCGAGCGCAATCTCGACGAACTGCTCGAGGAATTCCACATCAGCCATCTGCGCAAGGCGCCATCCATGTCGCTTTCGGGCGGCGAGCGGCGACGCCTGGAAATCGCGCGAGCGCTGGCGACGCGTCCGGCCTACATGCTGCTCGACGAGCCTTTCGCAGGCATCGATCCGATCGCCGTCGCGGATATCCAGCAACTGGTGCGCCACCTGACGGCGCGCGGCATCGGCGTCCTCATCACCGATCACAATGTGCGCGAAACGCTCGGCCTCATCGACCGCGCCTACATCATCCATGCCGGCCAGGTGCTGACCCATGGAAGGGCCGACGAAGTGGTGGCGAACCCGGATGTGCGGCGACTTTACCTCGGCGAGGGTTTTACGCTCTGAGCGTGAAATTTATTTCCTGACACGATTTTTCCGGTTCGAGCGGCGCTTTTTTCTCGATTTTGCTCCGGGATAACGCTCCGGTAAGCGCGTTTTGCTACCAATTGCCTTGACAAGCAAAAGCCGGGCC
>NZ_RZOL01000432.1:0-4802 GCF_004022985.1 Mesorhizobium sp. M7A.F.Ca.ET.027.02.1.1
CCATCAGGGGCGCGGCACAGATTCTGTCAGGCAATGGGCAACCCGAATAGACCTCGACCGCGTCGCTGGCACAATCGTGCCGCATTGGTCAGCAGCGGGAGCTCGTGGTAAAAGCCTGCCCGAACGAGAGTATTGGCGATGAACAAATTCACCCCCGCAAAGCCCGCCGGCGCGCGCAGCGTCGACGAGATCACCGGCAGCCGCCGTCTGCGCCGCATGCGCAAGGCCGACTGGTCGCGCCGTCTCGTGCAGGAGAACCGGCTCACGGTCGACGACCTGATCTGGCCGATCTTCGTCGTCGAGGGCAAGGGTGTCCGCGAGCCGATCGCCGCCATGCCCGGCGTCTTCCGCCTGTCGATCGATCTCGCCGTCAAGGAGGCCGAGCGCGCGGCAAAACTCGGCATTCCGGCACTCGCCACCTTCCCCAATGTGGACATCTCGTTGCGCGACCAGACCGGCTCGCATATCCTCGATCCCGACAATGTCATCAACCGCGCCACCCGTGCGATCAAGGATGCGGTGCCGCAGATCGGCATCATCACCGACGCCGCGCTCGACCCATTCACCAGCCACGGCCATGACGGCATCCTGCGCGACGGCATCATCGTCAACGATGAGACGGTGGAACAGGTGACCGCCGCTGCCGTCATCCAGGCGGCCGCCGGTGCCGACATCATCGCGCCGTCCGACATGATGGACGGCCGCATCGGCGCCATCCGGGACGCGCTTGACGCCAATGGTTTTCAGGATGTGGCGATCATGTCCTATGCGACCAAATTCGCCTCGGCCTTCTACGGTCCCTATCGCGAGGCGGTGGGCACCGCCGGTCTGCTCAAGGGCGACAAGAAGACCTATTACATCGACCATGCCAATTCCGACGAGGCGGTGCGAGAGGCCGAACAGGACATCGCCGAGGGCGCCGACATGCTGATGGTCAAGCCCGGCCTGCCCTATCTCGACATCATCCGGCGGCTGAAGGACGAGTTCCAGATGCCGACCTTCGCCTACCAGGTGTCGGGCGAATATTCGATGATCAAGGCGGCAGGCGCCAATGGCTGGATCGACGGCGAGAAGGCAATGCTGGAATCGCTGCTCGCCTTCAAGCGCGCCGGGTGCGACGGCATCTTGACCTATTTCGCACCCGAAGTGGCGGAGATGCTGAAGGGGGGCCGCTAGGTAGCTTTGGAATTTTAACGCAATCCGCTAGAATGAATTCATGAGCAGGAATGAGGTCATAAAGCGGTTGCAGAGAAATGCAGATGCCATCAAGGGCATGGGCGCGACTTCGCTTTATCTGTTCGGATCGATTTTACGGGGCGACGCAGGGCCTGACAGCGATCTCGACCTCTTCATCGATTATGATCCTGCAAGACGCTTTTCGCTGATTGATCTGGTCGGCATCAAGCAATTTCTTGAGGAGAAGATGTCAGCGGAGATCGATATCACCACCCGCGACAGCCTCAATCCCATCTTGAAGGCCGACATCGAACAATCTGCTGTGCGCATATTTTGATGGCAGTGCGCCGGATCGAACCGATTCTAGCCGAAATCATGGAGGCCCTGGACGGCATCTTGCTGCCGCCGCGGGCAAGACGCTGGATGACTTCAAATAGCGACTGGCTGCTCCGACATGGCATCGAGCGCGGGATCGAAATCATTTCCGAAGCTGCCCGCCACATTCCCGATGATTTGGCAGCCCTTGCTCCCGAGATTCCATGGAAACAAGTTCGTGGGATAGGCAACGTTTTGCGTCACGAATATCACAAAACCTCCGGTGCGATAGTATGGGCGGTGGTGACCGACAGCCTGCCGCCACTGCGTCTTGCTGTCGAACGTATGCTCGAAGCGTCGCAGCGCCGATAGTTGTGGCTGACACTTGCGGCAGCATCCTGTTCGCGTCGCAAGGAAGGAACCGCGATATTTCTCTCGTCATAAGCAATTGCATGGCAACGGAACATTTGCTCGCGTCGAGACTGCCGGATCTTTCTGCTCTGCACGTGCGGTGCGGCAAAGTTCTTTGAAAATACCGGTTGCAATTCACAATCAGCTTGCTACAAACAACTGCTTGCAAAATACAATCGGTTATCGAGGAGGCTCGCATGTCCAAACTTCGCGTTAACGCTTTCACCCTGTCGCTCGACGGCTATGGCGCCGGTCCCGATCAGGATCTGCAAAATCCTCTCGGCGTCGGTGGGGAATCCTTGCACAAGTGGTTTGTCGACACCTGCACCTTCCGCGAGAAGGTGCTCGGACAAGATGGCGGCACCACCGACGTCAACGAGGCGTTCGCGGCGCGCAGCTTCGAGAATGTCGGCGCCTGGATCCTCGGCCGCAACATGTTCGGGCCGATCCGCGGCGAGTGGCCTGACGACAGCTGGAAGGGCTGGTGGGGCGACAACCCGCCCTATCATGTGCCGGTTTTCGTGCTCACCCATCACAAGCGGGAACCGATCACGATGGAGGGCGGCACGACTTTCCACTTCGTCACTGACGGTATCCATTCAGCTCTTGAACAGGCTAAGGCTGCCGCTGGCGGCAAGGACGTGCGGGTCGGCGGCGGCGTCGCCACCATCCGGCAATATCTGCAGGAAAAACTGATCGACGAGATGCATCTGGCGATCGCGCCGGTGCTGCTCGGCTCGGGCGAGAACCTTTTCGCCGGCCTCGATATGCTCAAGCTGGGCTATATCTGCAGCGAGCAGGTGGCGACGCCGCTTGCCACGCACGTCACCATCAAGCGGGCGTAGTTACAGCTTTTTCTCCCCGTCACTATACGGGGAGAAGGGAGCGATCCATCAATACTTCTCCGGCACGTAGAGCTCGCGCGGCAGCACCTGGCGCTCGTATTCGGGGTTGAAGACGCGCTCCGGCAAAGTGATCTCCTCGTGCGGCACTTCCTCGTAAGGCAGCTGCTTGAGCAGATGGTCGATGCAGTTCAGCCGCGCGCGCTTCTTGTCGTTGCCCTCGACGATGAACCAAGGCGCTTCCGGGATGTTGGTGCAGGCGAAGGTCTCTTCCTTGGCCTTGGTGTACTGCTCCCAGCGCACACGCGACTGCAGATCCATCGGCGACAGTTTCCACTGCTTCATTGGATCATGGATGCGCATCAGGAAGCGCATCTGCTGTTCCTCGTCGGTGATCGAGAACCAGTATTTGACCACGGTAATGCCCGAGCGGACCAGCATGCGCTCGAACTCCGGCACGTCGTGGAAGAATTCTTCGACCTGATCGGGCTGGGCAAAGCCCATCACCCGCTCGACGCCCGAGCGGTTGTACCATGAGCGGTCGAACAGCACGATCTCGCCGCCGGCCGGCAGATGCGGGACATAGCGCTGGAAATACCATTGCGACTTTTCGCGCTCGGTCGGTGCCGGCAGTGCCACGACACGGCAGATGCGCGGGTTAAGCCGCTGGGTGATGCGCTTGATGACACCGCCCTTGCCGGCCGAATCGCGTCCCTCGAAGATCACCACCAGCTTCTTCTTGTGGTAGGCGACCCAGGACTGCAGCTTGATCAATTCGGACTGCAGGGTGATCAGGTCGCGAAAATATTGCATGCGATCGATCGAAGGCGGATGCGAGTTCTTGTAGATCTTGGCGATCTCCATCGACAGCGCCGGCTCCGACATTTCGAGCTCATAGTCTTCGTCGAGCGTGTCGGCGAGCTCGGCTTCAAGCCAATCCCTGGCCGGAGAATTCTGTTTTAGCTCGGTCATTATCGGCTGCTCCACTTGCAAGCTCTGTCGATCCACGTCCGGCGCCCCAAACTCCGGCTTACAGCCCGGAACGGCAACGCCTGAGCCGACTTCAATATAGGCCTGCAATGACGGTTTTATTGCAGCCCGAGTGTGATCGCCGCCGCTGCCAATCCCGCCAGGCATGATCGATCCGGCGTCCTGGCATGGCGACAAGTCGCCCAAATTGTCCTACAAATAGCGGCCACATTCGGGCACCCTCCCCAGCCCCTTTTCCAACGCAATCGCGAGGATCGACATGGAATACCGCACACTCGGCCGTTCCGGCCTGAAAGTATCGACGCTGACCATGGGCACCATGACTTTCGGCGGCGCCGGCGCGTTTTCGGCTGTCGGCAAGACCGACCTCGACGAAGCGCGCCGCATGATCGACCTCTGCATCGACGCCGGCATCAATGTCATCGACACCGCCAACGTCTATTCGAATGGCATTTCCGAAGAAATCATCGGCGAAGCGCTCGGCGGCAAGCGCAAGGGCGACGTGCTGATCGCCTCCAAGGCACGGATGCGGATCGGCAAAGGCCCGAACGATGAAGGCCTGTCACGCCATCACCTGATCCGCGAATGCGAGAAAAGCCTGAAGCGGCTCAGGACAGACGTCATCGACATCTATTTCCTGCACGAATGGGATGGCGTGACACCGCTGGAGGAAACCATCGGCGCGCTCGACACGCTGGTTGCCCAGGGCAAGATCCGCTATGTCGGCTGCTCCAATTATTCCGGCTGGCAGGTGATGAAGGCGCTCGGCATCAGCGACAGCCATCATCAGCCGCGCTTCGTCACGCAGCAGATCCATTACACGCTGGAAGCGCGCGAGGCGGAGTACGAACTGCTGCCGATTTCCGTCGACCAGGGGTTGGGCGTCCTGGTCTGGAGCCCGCTTGCCGGCGGATTGCTGTCCGGCAAATACCGCCGCGACAGCCCCACCGCCCGCCAGCTTGCCGGCTGGTCCGAACCGCCGATCCGCGACGAGGACCGGCTGTGGCGGATCGTCGACGTGCTTGTCGAGATCGGCGCGCAGCGCGGCGTGTCGGCAGCGCAGGCGGC
>NZ_RZOL01000433.1:0-4797 GCF_004022985.1 Mesorhizobium sp. M7A.F.Ca.ET.027.02.1.1
GCCTCGCACTACGCGCCGGGTGCCGCGATGCGGCTCAATGCCGGCGCGGTCGGCGAGGGCGAGGCTTTGCTCGGCTTCGGCGGTCAGAGGGCACAAGGCTGGCGCCGCGCCGAAGCCTTCCTCAATTTGTCCGAAACCGGGGACCTGCGCGAAGCGGCGAGCAATCTGTTCGCCTATATGCAGGAACTCGACCGCAGCGGCGCGCGGACCATCGCCGTCGAGCGTATTCCCTTCGACGGGCTCGGTGAAGCCATCAACGATCGGCTGTCGCGTGCCGCCGCCCCTCGTGACATCACGCAGCCCACACCATAGTTTTCCCCCATGACCGAAATCACAGAGACACTCGATCCCGCTCTCATCGATCGCTTCGCGGCGATCGTCGGCGACAAATATGCACTGCGCGACGAGCGTGATATCGCGCCTTACCTCATTGAGCGGCGCGGGCTCTGGCACGGCGCGACATCGCTGGTGCTGCGGCCGGGCAGCGTCGACGAAGTCAGCCGGATCATGCGGCTGGCGACGGAGACGGGAACGCCGATCGTGCCGCAAAGCGGCAACACCGGGCTGGTCGGCGCGCAGGTGCCGGACAGGTCCGGGCGCGAAATCGTCCTGTCGCTGTCGCGGCTCAACCGCATCCGCGAGATCGACGTCCTGTCCAACACCGTGACGGTCGAGGCCGGCGTCATCCTGCAGACGCTGCAGGAGGCAGCCGACGCCGCCGACCGGCTGTTCCCGCTGTCGCTGGCCGCGCAGGGCTCCTGCCAGATCGGCGGCAATCTTTCCTCCAATGCCGGCGGCACCGGCGTGCTTGCCTATGGCAATGCGCGCGAACTCTGTCTCGGTGTCGAGGTGGTGCTGCCGACCGGCGAGGTGTTCGACGATCTGCGCAAGCTGAAGAAGGACAACACCGGCTACGATCTGAAAAACCTGTTCGTCGGTGCCGAAGGCACGCTCGGCGTCATCACCGCCGCCGTGCTCAAGCTGTTCCCGAAGCCGAAGGGGCGCGAAGTCGCCTTCGCCGGCCTGTCGTCGCCCGAGGCCGCACTTTCGCTGTTCAGCCTGGCCATGGACCGTGCCGGGGCAGCACTCACCGCTTTCGAACTGATCGGCAGACGGCCATATGATTTCACGCTGGCGCATGCCCAGGGCGTGGTGCGGCCGCTGATCGAGGACTGGCCGTGGTATGTGCTGATGCAGATTTCATCAGGCCGTTCGTCGGAGGATTCGCGGGCGTTGATCGAGGACGTGCTCTCGGCCGGCCTTGAACAGGAATTCGTCGGCGACGCCGTCATTGCGGCGAGCCTCGGGCAGGGGGATGCCTTCTGGAATTTCCGCGAGCTGCTGCCCGAGGCGCAGAAGCCGGAAGGCGCCTCGATTAAGCACGACATTTCGGTGCCTATTGCATCGATCCCGCGCTTCATCGAAGAAGCCGCCGGCGCCGTGGCGTCGGTAAGTGCAGGCGCCCGCGTGGTCTGCTTCGGTCATATGGGCGACGGCAATCTCCACTACAACATTTCGCGGCCAGTCGACGGCGACGATGAGGCGTTCCTCGCTCTCTATCACCCCATGAACAAGGCGGTGCACGGTGTGGTGCGCAGCCTGCACGGTTCGATCTCGGCCGAGCATGGCATCGGCCAGTTGAAGCGCGACGAACTGATCGCCACCGCGCCGCCAATGGCGATCGATCTGATGCGAAGGGTGAAGGCCGCTTTCGACCCGGCCGGCATCATGAATCCGGGTAAGGTTATCTGAACCTTTCGACAAGTTGCGGCTGGTGGGATTCCGATAACCATCCCTGAGATCAGCAAAATTTAACCGACTTTCTTAAGCGGGGCGGTAAGGAGCCCGCGCTACTGTCTCAATACAAACGAGGCTGGAAAAACCGGCCCGGAGAGAACCGGACACCGGCTCTCAGGAGACAGACAGGAAGGCCACTCTATGAACACCGGACTGAAGCCAGTCTGGGCGGGACGCAACATGCGTCTCGACCCATTTCGCCTGCCGCAAGTGGTGAGCTACGCGACTCGCGACGACTACGGCGATGTAACCTTCACCATCGACCAGCGCGGCGCCGTGATCCGCCGCTTGCTCGAGATGAGCGGCCTGCCCGCGATCATCGTTCTGCCCTCCAATGCGTTCCGCGGCGTTGCCGCCCGCGCCATGGAAGACCCGGACGGCAATGTCACGGTGACCCTGGAACTCCTGCACAACGACCCGATGCTGTCGGTGCCGCTGCTGGTGGCCGACGATCTCGACGATGTCGCAGCCGACTGGCGCGCCTGGGCCGACGCTTACCGTCTGCCGATGCTGCTGATCGAATCGGACGGCGTTGCCCGCACCCTGGAAGAATCGCTCGGCGCCGCCATCAAGACGCTGCCGCCGCAGGACCGGCGCAAGGGGCGGATTTCGAACACGCGCCGCCCGCGTTTCCTCGCTCGCCGCAGGGCCGGCGCCCTCGGTCTCAGGCTGGTCATCGACGGCCAGGAGATTATTTCGAGGGATTAGCCTTCTTCTCCCCGTCACTATACGGGGAGAAGTGCCCCGCAGAGCGATGGGGGGCAGCGCCGACCTAAGTGTTCGGCCACGACTTTAAGACTTAGTTGGGTATGCGTTGTGTCGCCGATGAATCTCTTGCCTCCCCTCCAAGGTCGGCGCTGCCCCTCATCCGGCTGCCGCCACCTTCTCCCCGTATAGTGACGGGGAGAAGGAAGACTAAACCAGCGGCTTCAGCGCCACCCACACAGCGCCGCCGATCAGACCAAGGAAGATCAGCCAGCCGACCTGGTTGTTCGACCTGAACAGCCGCAGGCATTGGTCCGGATTGTCGATGTCCAACACGGCGATCTGTCGGGCCATATGGGCGCCGGCGGCGATCAGTCCGGCCAGCGCCACCACCGGCGCTTGCGCCGACGCGAAGGCGATGGCGAAGCAGATCAGCGCGCCGCCGTAAAGCCCGGCCAGCCACGATTTGGTGTTATCGCCAAACAGGCGTGCCGTCGAGCGCACGCCGACAATGGCGTCATCTTCCTTGTCCTGATGTGCGTAGATCGTGTCGTAGCCGATCACCCACAGGATCGAGCCGATATAAAGCATGATGGCAGGCCCATCGAGATCGCCGAACTCGACCGCCCATCCCATCAGCGCGCCCCAGGAAAAGGCAAGGCCAAGCACCAGTTGCGGCCAGTTGGTTATCCGCTTCATGAATGGATAGATGGCGATGACCGCCAGTGAGCAGATGCCGAGCAGGACGGCGAAGCTGTTGAACTGGATGAGCACGACGAGGCCGACCAGGGCCTGCAGGACGAGAAACAGCCATGCCCGCCGGCGCGTCGCCTTGCCCGACGGCAACGGTCGCGAGCGCGTGCGCTCCACCTGGCTGTCGATGTCCTCGTCGACGAGGTCGTTGTAGGTGCAGCCGGCGCCGCGCATGGCTATGGCCCCGACCAGGAACAGCAGGAGATACACTGGTGCCGGCAGCAGTGAGAGCAGCGGGTCGCCCGGACGCGGATAGGCGCTTGCCGCCAAGGCCGCCGACCACCAGCACGGCCACAGCAGCAACTGCCAGCCGATCGGCCTGTCCCATCGAGCAAGCTGCGCATAGGGCCAAATCGAGTGCGGCAGCACGCGGTAGACCCAATGGCCGTTCGGCGCATCGGCGACACGGCCCTGGGCCGCTTTCGACTGGATATTTTCCATGTCCATGGAGTGGCAGCAGCGGCAGAAACCGTCAAGCGGCAAGCGGGAGAGTGGTGCCCGTCAGCCTTTCACGAGGCAAAGATGTCGCGGGTAGCGAACCAGTCCCTGGCCACCTCGACGAAGGCCAGCGCTGCATTCGACACACGCTGATGCGTGTCATAGGTCAGCAGGATCCGCTGCATGGGCAGCGGATCGGACAGCGGCTTGCAGATGAGCGGCAGGCCGTCATAGCTGCGGTCGCCGTGCGGGCGGGTATAGCTGACCGCGACGCCGAAGCCGTTGGCGACCATGCTACGCTGCAGTTCGAACGAGCTTGTCGTCATATCGGCCACCGGCGAAAGGCCGCGGCTGCGGAACAGGTCGAGCATGTGCTGCCAGCTGTGCGGCTGGTCCGTCGTGATCAGCGGATAGGCGGCCAGATCGGCAAGGCTGACCGTTGGCCGGTCCGCCAGGGCATGGCCTGCCGGCAACAGCGCGTGCGGGCGAAGTTCGCGCAGCAGGATGCGGGCGAAATGCGTCGGCAGGCTGAGATCATAAGTCAGGCCGAGATCGATGGCCGCATCACCCAGCCGTCGTCCCAGCGTCTCGAACGTCTCGTCGCGAACGACGACCTTGACGGCTGGATAGCGTTCGGAGAAGGCGCGGAGCAGGGCCGGCGCGAAGAACGGCGCCAGGTCCTCGAAGCATCCCAGCACGAGTTCCCCGCTGACAGCCGATTTGCTTGAACCCAGGCCGACGAGTTCTTCCGTTTCGGTGAGAACCTGTCTTGCCTTGGCCACGACGGCGCGGCCGAACGATGTCGGCGACACGCCGCTTCCGCGCGGACGAACAGCTTCTGGCCGAAATTCTTTTCGACCGCGTCGATCGCCACCGAAATCGACGGCTGAGAGACGTTCAGCATCTTTGCCGCGCCGGTGACGCTGCCGTGACGCGCCACGGCAACCAGGTAGCGCAGCTGCGTGAGAGTCACACTCATAGAGGCACTCTATATGTCGGATCGAAAGTTATTATTTTACCGAATGAAGAGGTGTTGCGATAGTGGCTTCATTCCAGAGGAGAACGCCATGGCTTCCCAGACTGCCACCATCGACGCCACCATGA
>NZ_RZOL01000434.1:0-4793 GCF_004022985.1 Mesorhizobium sp. M7A.F.Ca.ET.027.02.1.1
CTGTACATGTCGTCGGCACGCACAATGTCATGATCGGCCGCGTCATCGACGTCCGGCACGGCAGCGGCGGCTCGGCCCTGCTCTATGTCGACCGCAGCTATACGCAGCCCACGCGGCTGGGCAGCTTTGGCGGGTGAAGCCGGGCGTCAGACGGGTTGGGGGCGGAAAGGCCTCCGCCTATCCCGTACGCGGCCGTGCCATCAGCCAGTCTTTCACCCCCGCCGATCCAGCCTCGCCACCAGCCGGTCCCCCGCCCACTGGATGCCGCAGACCAGGATGATCAGCACGATGACCACCGCGATCATGACGGACGTCTCAAATCGTTGATAGCCGTAGCGGATGGCGAGGTCGCCGAGGCCGCCGGCGCCAATGGCGCCGGCCATGGCCGAGGCACCGATCAGCGTCACCAGCGTCACCGTGAAGCCGGCGACGATGCCGGGCAGGGCTTCCGGCACCAGCACCTCGCGGATGATCGTCCAGCGGTTGCCGCCCATGGCGCGCGCCGCCTCGATCAAGCCACGGTCGACCTCACGCAACGACACTTCGGCAATGCGCGCGTAATAGGGCGTGGCGGCGATCGACAGCGGCACGATGGCTGCCCATGTGCCGATCGAGGTGCCGACGATCAGCCGCGTCACCGGGATCAGTGCCACCAGAAGGATGATGAAGGGCACCGAACGGAAGCCGTTGATGACGGCGCCGAGCGCCCGGTTCACCCACAGGCTTTCGGCAATCCCGCCGCGTTCGGTGGCGATCAGTGCCAGGCCGAGCGGCAGGCCGAAGACCAGCGAGATGAGGCCGGAGGCGGCTGTCATCAGGACGGTTTCCCAAATCGAACGCAGCAGAAGTTCAAACAGGATCGGCGACATGGCCAAGCACCTCCACCCGCGCCTGGCGGGTCTTCAGGAATGTGATGATGTCAGCGAGATGATTTGCATCGCTGCCGGGAACAGACAGGAACAGCGTGCCGACGGGCTGTTGCTGGATATGGTCGATGCCGCCGTGGATGAGGCGGAAGGCGCCTGGAACAGCCGTGGCAAGGTCGGACAGCAACGGGCCGCGTGCCGCATCGCCGGCCACGTCGACGCGCAGGATCGTCTCCGCGCCGGCCGCCGGCAGCAGCCGGGCCGCCAGTTCGGCTGGCAGCTGCGGCCGGATGGCGCCGAGCAGGCTTTTGGTGATGTCTGATTGTGGGTCGGCAAACACCGACCAGACCGGCCCTTGCTCGACGATGCGCCCGGCGTCGATCACCGCAACGCGGTCGGCGATCGAGCGGACCACCTCCATCTCATGGGTGATCAGAAGGATGGTCAGCCCAAGCTGCCGGTTGATGTCCTTGAGAAGGGCGAGGATGGAGCGCGTTGTTTCCGGATCGAGCGCCGAGGTGGCTTCGTCCGACAAGAGCAGCGCCGGGCGTGCTGCCAGCGCCCGGGCGATGCCGACACGCTGCTTCTGGCCGCCCGACAGTGACGCCGGATAGGCTTTTGCCTTCTCGGACAGGCCGACGAGGTCGAGCAGTTCGGCGGCGCGCTTCAGTCGCTCGGCCTTCGAGCGGCCCTCGATCTTCAGCGGCAGCGCCACATTGTCTTCGACGGTCTTGGCCGACAGCAGGTTGAAATGCTGGAAGATCATGCCGATGCGCCGCCGCAGCGGCTGCAGCTCGCGCTCGCCAAGCCGGCTGATCTCTCGGCCTTCGATGAACACCTCGCCGGAGTCAGGCCGTTCCAGCCCGTTCAGGCAGCGGATCAGCGTCGACTTGCCGGCGCCGCTGCGGCCGATGATGCCGAGGATCTCGCCCTTGCGCACGGTCAGCGAGATGCCGTCGAGCGCCGCTGTCACACCGAAGCGGCGCTTGAGCTCGACGAGGCGCACGACGTCCTGAGACGGGTCGGGCCGGCCATGGGTCGGATCGGCGGTTTCTCCGGATGCCGTGATATGCTGGTTCATGAATGTTCCTGTTCCCGAAAACGCAATCGCGGCCCGCGCCTGAGCGCGGGCCGCTGTTGCTCTCGAACCGGGCTTCCGGTCGACGATCGGATCAATAGGCGCTGAGGCCGGTGCCCTTGTAAACCTTGTCGAACTCGGCCTTCACCGCCTCGTTCTGATAGGAGGCGACCAGCGTCTTCACCCAGGCTTCGTTCTCGTTGCCAGCCTTCACCGCGATGAAGTTGCGGTAGGGATTGTCGGCGATCGGCTCCTGCGCGATGCGGTTTTCCGGCGTCAGGCCGCTTTTCTGCGCCCAGTCGGTGTTGACCACCGCGGCGTCGAGATCCTCGACCGAGCGGCCGACAATGCCGGCGTCCAGCTCCTTGATCACCACCTTCTTCGCGTTCTCGGCGATGTCGGCGGTGGTGGCCAGAATACCGGTGCCGTCCTTCAATTTGATCACGCCTTCATTCTGCAGCACGCGCAGCGCCCGGCCTTCATTGGATGGATCGTTCGGCACGCCGACGACCGCGCCCTCGGGCAGGTCGGCGACTGCTTTGTACTTCTTCGAGTAGAGGCCGATCGGCCACACGCCGGTATAGCCGACGCGCACGATATGATACCCTTGAGTCTTGATCTGGTTGTCGAGATAGGGCTGGTGCTGGAAGGCGTTGGCGTCGATTTCGCCGCGCTCCAGCGCCTCATTGGGCTGGGTGTAGTCGTTGAACACCACGGTTTCGATGGAGAGGCCCTTTTCGGCGGCCTGGGCGACGACGACTCGCCAGACATCCTCGTCCTCACCGCTGATGATACCCACCTTGATCGCCTTCTTGTCCTCGGCGAACGATGCGCCGGGCGCCATCAGGCTGCCGATCGCCACGGCCGAGGCGAACAGCAGAGCAAGGCCACTGCGCCGGTTGACGGTTGACCCCGGGGAAGATGGCAAAGTGTTCTTGAAGTCGGACATGATTGATCTCTGTGGTTGTGAAGTCATTGCAGCGAGGCGGATTGCCTAGCCTTGGTCACATCCTCAGAAATTCTATCGTTTATATCAAAGAACGGGTTTCGCCGTTCTCGCCAAAGCCGGGAATATTCTCTCAAAATTTTCAAGAGCGTGAGCAAAAGCCGCCGCTTGACCGGCCGCAGCGGGTCGCGGCGCGATCTTGCGCGCCTCTGGAGGTCGTCAGATTCTCAGAGAGCCCGGCGTGCCGTCAAAGCGCGATCCACGCCGTCTTCAGTTCCAAATATTTCTCCAGCGCGTGAAGCGACTTGTCGCGGCCGAAACCGGACTGCTTGACGCCGCCGAGCGGCACGGTGATGTCGGCGCCGCCGTAGGTGTTGACGTGGACGACGCCGGCATTGATGGCGCGCACCATGCGGTGTGCTGTGGAGAGGTTGGCGGTCCACACCGCCGAGGCGAGCCCGTAGACGGTCGAATTGGCAAGCCGCACCGCCTCCTCCTCGGTCTCGAAGCGCATGACGCCGAGCACCGGCCCGAACACCTCCTCGCGGGCAAGCTGCATGTCTTGCGTGACATTCTCGAAGATCGTCGGCGCCATGTAGCTGCCGCCGGTCTCGGTGAGAATCCGCTTGCCGCCGGTGACCAGCTGGGCGCCTTCTTCCGTCGCCCTGGCAACGAAACCGAGGTTCTTGTCCAGCTGTTCGGCGCTCGATACCGCGCCGACATCGCTGGTGAGATCGAGCGGATCGCCGACTTTGAGCCGCGTGGTTGCCGCGACAAGTTCGTCCATGAAACGGTCATAGACCGCTGACTGGACCAGGAGCCGCGAGCCGGCGACGCAGACCTGGCCGGAATTGCGAAAAATGCCGTTGGCCGAGACGACCGCCGCCTGTTTCAGGTCTGAGGCATCGGCAAAGACGATGTTGGGCGACTTGCCGCCGAGTTCGAGGAAGACGCGCTTCAGATTGGAGCGAGCGGAATATTCGAGCAGCCGTCGACCGACCGGCCCCGAGCCGGTGAAGGCGATGGCGTCGACATCCATATGCAGGCCGAGCGCTTCGCCGGTGACCGCGCCACGGCCGGTGACGACATTGAGCACACCGGCGGGAAGTCCGGCCTCGCTTGCCAATTCGGCCAACCGCAGCAGCGTCAGCGAAGCGATTTCCGGCGGCTTGACCACCACGCAATTGCCGGCGGCAAGTGCGGGCGCGATCTTCCAGGCGCCGATCATCAGCGGAAAGTTCCACGGCACGATGACGCCGACGACGCCGAGCGGCTCCTTGTGGATCAGTCCGAGCACATTGTCGGCCGTTGGCGCGATCTCGCCGTAGACCTTGTCGATCGCCTCGGCATAGTAGCGGATGGTGCCGGCGGCCGAGAGCGGTTCGGACTTGTAGGCCATGCCGATCTCGGTGCCATTGTCGCGCACGCCGAGCACGGCGAGCTCGTCGGCATGCTTTTCGACCAGCTCGGCGAACTTCGTCAGCACCTTCTTGCGAAAGGCCGGCGCTGATCGCGACCACGAGCCCCTCTCGAACGCCTTGCGCGCAGACTTGACGGCGCGGTCGATATCGGCGGCATTGCCGTCGGCGATGCTGGCGAAAGGTCGGCCGTCGATCGGCGACGTCACCGGCAGGCTTTCGCCGCTTGTTGTCTCGATCTGCACGCCATCGATGAACAGGCCCCGTGCGCCGATCTCCGTCTGGCGCAGCGTGTCGATGGCATTCTGACTGATCATGGGTGACGGACTCCCAGGGAAACATGCAATGTGGTTGGCGCGCGGAATTCCCAGCCGCGAAACACCGGCTCCTTGCCAGGCACAAGGCTGAGATCGGGGAAGCGCAGAAGCAACAGCCTCACCGCAAGGCACATCTGCTCGCGTGCGAAAAACCGGCCCGAACAGAAA
>NZ_RZOL01000435.1:0-4780 GCF_004022985.1 Mesorhizobium sp. M7A.F.Ca.ET.027.02.1.1
GGTCGGGTCACGCGACATCGCCGCCACCCGACGCCGGGCTTGCTGGCTGAGACAGCCAGCCGCCATTGAACCCGGCCTTGCGCAGGCCGTTGCGGATGTGTTGATTTGACCGCATCAGTCTCCAGATCAACCCTGACCGATGGTTCTCGATCATCATCACCACGATGCCTTGATCCAGCCCGTAGTGGCCTTCCGACACCCAGCCGTGCCTCCCGAATTTACGCCGGTTCGCCAATGTCGGGTTAAAACCGCTCGGCAGTCGGAAATTACCGATCACCTCGGGGTAGCGATCACCGAGATGGCGCAACGCCGCCAGGCAGATCTCCGGGGCGAAAGGCAGTGATGCCGGATAGGACCAAGGCGCGATCGTCCCGTCATCGGGCCCGAACGGCGCGCCGCGCGCGGCATAGCCGGAAAACCGCCGGCGCTGTCGCTCCACGCTGGTGCGAAAGCCGCCTGGCCCGTCGCCCGCCGAAAGACCCCAAAGGTTCTCGTCGTAGCCGCCATAGCCGTAAGGGTTGTGGCGTGCATAGTCGCGGTGCAGATAGGTCGAGCGGCGGCTGTTTTCGAAATAGTCCGAGTTCTTCTCGCGCATGAAGGCGTCGCGGATGCCGGCGAAATCGATCCAGGCATGCGAGAACTGGTGCATGAACAGCGGACCGCCATACAGCACGTCGTAGCCGTAGATGTTTTCCCACTGATAGGTCGCCGTCCAGCCCTCGTAGCTGTTGTCCGAGGTCGGGCTGTCGGGCGAAGCCATCGACAGGATGTAGAGGATCGTGGCTTCGTTGTAGCCCTCCCAGCCATAGTGGAGAAAGCCGCTCTTCGGCTTCCAGCCTTGTCGCAAGGTCGGGCTTGAGCCTTGTGCCCACCGCCAGTCGACGCGCCGGTAGAGCGCCTCGGCCAGTTGGCGGATTTCTGCTTCCTCGTCATCGTCACCGGAGAAATAGGCGCCCGCCACCAGCATGCCCGATATCAGCAACGCCGTATCCACCATCGACAGTTCGCAGCGCCAGACGCGCAGGCCGGTCCGCATATCGAGGAAATGGTAGTAGAAACCCTTGTGGCCGGTGACGTCGTCGCTATGGCCTTGCGGGCTGGCCGAGAAGAAGCGCAGCGCGGCCAGCGTCAGCTTCGCGGCGGCATCGCGCGCCATCCAGCCGCGCTCGACGCCGATCGGATAACTGGACAGCGCGAAGCCGACGACAGCGATGCTGGCCGGCGAATTCGGCCGCGACGTGTCGGCGACCAATCCGTTTTCGGGGTTCACGTTCTCGAGGAAATAGTCGAAGGCGGCGCGCTGATAGCGGTCCAGAAGCTCGTCGTCGGACAGCGCGGCAGGCTCGGCTCTAAGCAAAGGAAGCAAGCTCCCGCCGGATGGCTGCAGCGTCCGTCAACCGCCAACCAGTTGCCCCGCACCGGCAGGTCATCACGCACGCTGAACTGTCATGCCGTGTCATAGCTTTCCCGTATAGCTTTGTTGCGTCAACGTCGATTCGACGCCTGGGACTATACGCCCCTACGCTCCCGTTCGTTGCGTCGTCACGCGGAATTGAGATGCGTCCTGCCTCAGTAGGTGGCGCGGCCGCCGGAAACGTCGAACACGGCGGCGGTCGTGAACGAACACTCTTCCGAGGCAATCCAGCAGATCAGCGCCGCCACCTCTTCGACCTCGCCGAAGCGCGCCATCGGTATCTTGGACAGCATGAAGTCGATGTGCTCCTGGCTCATCTGCTTGAAGATAGCGGTGCGCACGGCCGCCGGTGTGACGCAATTGACCGTCACCTTGGTCTTGGCCAGTTCCTTGCCGAGCGACTTGGTCAGGCCGATCACCGCGGCCTTCGAGGTGCTGTAGGCCGAAGCGTTGGGATTGCCTTCCTTGCCGGCGATCGAGGCGATGTTGACGATGCGGCCATAGTTGCGCTCGAGCATGTGCGGCACGAGCGCCTTGTTGCAGTAGAAGACGCCGTTGATGTTGATGTCGATGACCTTCTGCCAATCCTCGGTCGAATAGTTCCAGGTCGTCATGTTCGGCCCGGTGATCGCCGCACTGGTGACCAGGATGTCGACACCGCCAAGCGCTTCGATCGCCGACTGCTTGGCGCGTTCCACGCCGGCCGCATCGGCGACGTCGATGGCAACACCGTGGAGGCCGGGAAGGGTGGCTTTGGCCTGTTCGATCTGAGCCGGATCGCGATCCCAGACTGAAACCCGTCCGCCCTCCTCGACAATCCTCTGAGCCACTGCCAGACCGATGCCTGAAGCGCCGCCGGTGATCACCGCCGCTCGACCGCTGAACCGCCCTGTAAAATTCATCGGCATCCTATTTTCCCGATCATCCCAACCCGATGGACGATGACGGCACGCGACCGCCATACCATCGACTGCGACTGTGCGGTCCCCATCAGGCGAGTTCAAGCCGGCATGCGAGGCCGATCGTCTGGGCCAATCCCGTTACCCGGGATTTCCCTCGAGCTCTCTGCCCAGCGCCTTCACCATCGCCACCAGCGCCGGTCCGATCTCGGCATGCGCGCGCTCTTCCGTGATGATCTCGCCGATGCCGCCGCAGGTGATGGCAACCAGCGGCGAGCCGTCACTCGGACGGAACGGCACGCCGACCGCATGGATATAGCTGTGCCAGGCGCCGAACGACGTCACATAGCCCTTGTCTGCATACTGGGCGATCGCATCGTCGATCGCCGCCCCGATCATCGCCGCCCTGTCCGGCTCGGCCTCCTGCAAAGCCTCCACAAGGCGGGCACGCTCCTCGGATGAAAGTGCCGCCGCATAGGCCAGCCCCATCGATGTCTTCCAGATAGGCAGATAGGAGCCCGGGTTGAGGCGCAGCGTGACAAGGCTCTCCGACCGGCAGTTGGCGAGATAGACCATGTTGAGGCTGTCGCGCGTGCCGAGCGCCACCGCCGCCCCCGTCAAATCGGCCAGCGGCTGCATCAGCGGCCGGGCGACGTGGACGACCGCACTGGAACTCAGTGCCGAATAACCCAGCGCCACGGTGGCGGGTCCGAGGCTGTAGCGGCCGAGGTCCTTGTCGTAGAGGAGATAGCCGAGCGCGCTTAGCGTATAGGTGATGCGCGAAACCGTGGCCTTGGGCAGGCCGGTGCGGGCAATGATGTCCTGGTTGCCGAGTGAGGCATCGCCCGGGCGGAAGGCGCGCAGGATGCCGAGCCCGCGCACCAGCGACGACGAAAGCTGCGCGCCTTCGACTTCAAGCTCCGTCTCGTCCCTGGTGGCTCGCTTGCGCACGCTGAGGTCTTTCTGGCGTCGTCGTCCGCCTGTCGGGCCGGTGTCGCCGGCGCTTTCCCAAAAATGAAATTAAATTCCATTTATATTTGACAGGCGCTTTCCCTCCCTGTCAATATGCTTCCCTCGATGGCATCTCCCAGCGCCCTGTGCCATCTTACGAAGCCCGTCCTTGTGAAGGTAGCCACGTGTCTCGCTATATTTTGCGCCGGCTTATCGCCATGCCGTTTCTGGTGCTCGGCATCGTCACCATCGCCTTCCTGATCACCACGGTGACCAAGGGCGATCCGCTGACCGCCATTGTCGCCGAACAGCAGATGAGCAACCCCGAAGTGGTGGCCGCCGCCAAGGCGCGCTGGGGTCTCGATCGTCCTTTGCCGGAACGCTATATGATATATCTTGGGAATCTGCTGAGCGGCGATCTTGGCACCTCGTTCATCACCAAGCGCAATGTCGGCACCGACATTCTCTACCGCTTGCCGGCAACGCTCGAACTGGTTTTCGCTGCGATGATCTTCGGCACCACGCTCGGCATTGTGCTTGGTGTGCTGGCCGCCTATTTCCGCAACAGCCTGATTGACCATGGCGCGCGGCTGTTCGCCTTGTTCGGCTCTTCGCTGCCGGTGTTCTGGTCGGGGCTCGGCCTGTTGTTCATCTTCTCCGTCATGCTGAACTGGCTGCCGGGGCCGGGCAGGGTCGATGCCCGCCTGGCATTGCCGCCCGGCATCACCGGCTTCCTGACCATCGATTCGCTTCTGGCTGGCGACTGGACCGTCTTCAAGGACGCGCTCCGGCACCTGCTTCTGCCGGCCTTCGTCCTCGGCTGGACGGTTTCCGGCACCATATCGCGGCTGGTGCGCGCCAACATGCTTGATGTGATGAGCCGCGAGTTCGTCCTCACCGCGCGCGCCAAGGGGGCGAGCGAATTCCGCGTCGTCATCGTCCATGCGTTGCGCAACACCATGGTACCGACCCTGACCGTCATCGGCTATTCCTTCGCCTATCTGATCACCGGCGCGGTGCTGACAGAAACCATCTTTTACTGGCCCGGCATGGGCTCCTATGCCGTCGAGGCGGCGCGCGCGCTCGACTTCCCGGCGATCATCGGCGTCACCATCGTCGGCGGCCTCGCCTTCCTGGTCACCAACCTCATCACAGACATCCTCTACGTGGTGGCCAATCCGCGCGTGAGGTTGAGCTGATGTCGGCGGTCACAACCAAATCCCATTCCGCCGCTGTTCCCGAATGGCTGACCGCGCCATTGGTCATCGGCACGGTCGTCATCCTGTTCTGGCTGTTCATGACCGTCTTCGCCGCCTTAATCGTGCAGTTCGATCCGCTCGAAATGGTCGCGCGCCGCTTGCAGCCGCCGAGCTGGGCGCACTGGCTGGGCACCGATGCTCTCGGCCGCGATGTTCTCGCCCGCACCTTGCACGGGGCGGCGCATTCGCTGCCGATCGCGGTTCTGGTCGTCGTCTCGGCTGTGGTGATCGGCTCGCTGCTCGGTGCCATTTCCGGG
>NZ_RZOL01000436.1:0-4778 GCF_004022985.1 Mesorhizobium sp. M7A.F.Ca.ET.027.02.1.1
GTTCTGCAAATAGACCGGAAAATCGCATTGCGCCTGGATGTCGGCCCTGATGTCGCGGTGGCGCCATTCGTCCATGACGTCGCGCGGGGCGCCGGCGGTATCGGCCCAGTTCCACAATTCGAACGGCATGGCGATGCCGAGCCCGGCGATGCGCTTGTCCTGTGCAGGCGTCAGCTCGCCGCGCATCTGCCGCATGCCGTTGCTGACGAAGTCTACTGTCTCGCGCGGCGCCGGGTAGCGATAGGAATGCTGCAGCATCGAACGGACATGGCCAAGGAAATCGATCAGCACCAGTTCGGCGCTGCGGCGGCCGATCTTGAGACCGATGAAGAAAGCGCCTTCGGGATTGAGCGCCATCGGGATGGAGGGTTGGCCGATCTTGCCGCGCAACGGCGCCTGGCGCAGCAGAAGGCTTTCTTCCTCCAGCTCGCGCATGATGACCGAAACCGTCTGCGCCGAAAGCCCGGTCATGCGGGCGATGTCGGATTTCGCCAGGCTGCCGTGCTGGCGCACCAACGAGAGCACCAACCGCTCATTGTGGTCGCGCATGCCGCTCTGGTTGGTGCCGCGGTGAATGAGGCTGTCATTCACCTCGGGCGAACCGTGCCTCGCAATGGCGGTTTCCACCCTGTTCCTCCCGTCGTTTCCCCTCAATGCTTTTGGGCCAGAATGGGTGAATGAAGCAAGGCTGTCAATAATAAATAAGAGTGATTTAATTATTGACAGAAGCTTCGGCCTGGTGTCTGTTGAGGCAGCGTCCACGCTGGGAGAATTTCGTTGGATGCGCTGCAGGTGCCGGTTGGCCGGCATCGGAATGGTTCCACTGGGAGGAAATCGTGACCAATACAAAACTGTTGAAATCGACCGTGTTTGCCGCCGCGGCTCTGGGGTTGGTGGCGTTTGCGTCGTCCGCATCCGCGGCCGGTGTCGGTGCCTGTCTGATCACCAAGACCGACACCAATCCCTTCTTCGTCAAGATGAAGGAAGGCGCCACGGCGAAGGCCAAGGAACTCGGCGTCGACCTCAAGACCTACGCCGGCAAGATCGACGGCGACAGCGAGAGCCAGGTCGCGGCGATCGAGAGCTGCATCGCCGACGGCGCCAAGGGCATCCTGATCACTGCATCCGACACCAAGGGCATCGTGCCGACCGTGAAGAAGGCCCGCGATGCCGGCCTGCTGGTGATCGCGCTCGACACGCCGCTCGATCCGATCGACGCCGCCGACGCGACCTTTGCGACGGACAATCTCGAAGCCGGCAAGCTGATCGGTTCCTGGGCAGCCGCCACGCTCGGCGACAAGGCCAAGGACGCCAAGATCGGCTTCCTCGACCTGACGCCTTCGCAGCCGACTGTCGACGTGCTGCGCGACCAGGGCTTCATGATGGGCTACGGCATCGATGTGAAGGATCCCAACAAGATCGGCGATGAGGACGATCCCCGCATCGTCGGCCACGACGTCACCAATGGCAACGAAGAGGGCGGCCGCAAGGCGATGGAGAACCTTCTGCAGAAGGACAACACCATCAACGTCATCCACACCATCAACGAACCGGCCGCTGTCGGCGCCTATCAGGCGCTCAAGGCTGTCGGCCTCGAAAGCCAGGTGTTGATCGTTTCCGTCGACGGCGGCTGCCCCGGCGTGAAGTCGGTGGCCGAAGGTGTCATCGGCGCGACGTCGCAGCAATATCCGTTGCAGATGGCAGCACTCGGCATCGAGGCGATCGCTGCTTTCGCCAAGGACGGAACCAAGCCGAAGCCGACCGAAGGCAAGGACTTCTTCGATACCGGCGTCAACCTGGTGACCGACAAGCCGGCCACCGGCGTGAAGTCCATCGACACCAAGGAAGGCCTCGCCAAATGCTGGGGCTGATGCCGGTCTGACAGGCATCTACCGAACCTGGGCGGTCGGGGCTTGATCCCCGGCCGCTTCGGGTGGACGATGGCTCGCGTGACCGCGAACAATCCCGGCAGCAGACCGGAAAGGCGTGGACTGGCGTCGGCGTTTGGCTGAAGCCTATGGGGAGTAAACATGGCTCAAGCTCAGGAATTCGAGAAGGTTCTCTCGAGCAGCGACACCAGCGTTGCTGCTTTTGACGAGCACAAATCGGCCGTCAAGCGCATCCAGCATTTCCTGCATTCGACGCCGGCCGCGGTGCCGCTGATCGTCCTGGTTCTGGCGATCATCGTTTTCGGCATCACCATCGGTGGCCGGTTCTTTTCGTCCTACACGCTGACGCTTATCCTGCAGCAGATCGCCATTATCGGCATTCTGGGTGCTGCGCAGACGCTGGTCATCCTGACCGCGGGCATCGACCTGTCGATTGGCGTGATCATGGTGATTTCAGCGGTGATCATGGGCAATTGCGCCGTCAGCTACGGTATGCCGAGCGCGCTCGCCGTGGCGATCGGGCTTGCCGCCGGCGCGGCATGCGGGCTGCTTAACGGGGTGCTTGTCGCTTACATGAAGCTGCCGCCCTTCATCGTGACGCTTGGCACCTGGAACATCGTCATGGCCACGAACTTCATCTATTCGGCCAACGAGACGATCCGCGACACCGATGTCGACACCCAGGCGCCGCTGCTGCATCTCTTTGCCATCAGCTTCAAGGTCGGCACGGCGGTGCTGACGCTCGGCGTCATTGCCACGGTCGTGCTCGTGATGATCCTCTGGTACGTGCTAAATCACACGGCATGGGGCCGCCATGTCTACGCCGTTGGCGATGATCAGGAGGCGGCGAAGCTGTCGGGCATCCAGACCAAGAAGGTGCTGATGACGGTCTACACCCTTGCCGGGCTGATCGCCGCTTTCGCTGCCTGGGTCTCCATCGGCCGCAACGGCTCGATCTCGCCGTCGGCTGCCGTCACCGACTACAATCTCCAGGCGATCACCGCGACGGTGATCGGCGGTATTTCCCTGTTCGGCGGACGCGGCTCGATCCTGGGCACGCTGTTCGGCGCGATGATCGTCGGCGTCGTCTCCATGGGCCTCAACATGCTGGGCGCCGATCCGCAATGGAAGGTGCTGCTCACCGGTGTGCTGATCATCGGCGCCGTGGCGGTCGACCAATGGATCAGAAAGGTTTCGGCATGACCATGACCCAGGAACCCATTCTTACCGCGCGTGGCCTGGTCAAGCGCTACGGCCGCGTCACCGCCCTCGACAACGCCGACTTCGACCTCTACCCCGGCGAAATCCTTGCTGTCATCGGTGACAATGGCGCCGGCAAATCGTCGCTCATCAAGGCGATTTCCGGCGCTGCCGTGCCCGATGAAGGCGAGATCCGGCTCGAAGGAAAACCCGTCTCCTTCAAATCGCCGATGGAGGCCCGCGAAGCCGGCATCGAGACCGTCTACCAGAACCTGGCGCTGTCGCCGGCGCTGTCAATCGCCGACAACATGTTCCTTGGCCGCGAAATCCGTAAACCGGGTTTTCTGGGCGATTGGCTTCGCATGCTCGATCGCCCGGCGATGGAAAAGCGCGCCCGCGACAAGCTTACCGAACTTGGCCTGATGACCATCCAGAACATCAGCCAGGCTGTGGAGACGCTCTCGGGCGGCCAAAGGCAGGGCGTTGCCGTGGCGCGTGCGGCCGCCTTTGGCAGTCGTGTGGTGATCATGGACGAGCCGACGGCCGCCCTTGGCGTCAAGGAAAGCCGCCGCGTGCTCGAGTTGATCCTCGACGTCAAGAAGCGCGGCCTCCCGATCGTGCTGATCTCGCATAACATGCCGCATGTCTTCGAAGTGGCCGATCGCATTCACATCCATCGGCTGGGCCGTCGCCTCGCCGTCATCGACCCCAAGCAATATACGATGTCCGACGCCGTCGCCTTCATGACAGGAGCCAAGGCCCCGCCGGAGGCGGCGCTGGCGGCTTGATACATCTCGCCCAAGTGGCTGGCGCATGGCGACAACGGCAAGCACGGAACAGGGATTTGAAGCGCGGCGCGCGGGCCGTCTTGGCGCGTCACCCTTCAGAATTGCCAAATTGCCGCAGGGGGCAAGCCGGATCGAACCTGTTTAAATCGATTGAATATATGGCGGTATCAGCTAGCATGGGCTGGGAGGAGCGATGAAAGCCGGTATGATCATGGCAACCGCACGAGAGGCATCATGACGAGCGCGATGACATCCGAACCCCTTCCTCCACTGCTCGAAAATCCTGACCCAAAGACACTCGCACGTGAAGTCTTGGTTGCCCTCAAATACAGGGTCGGCAAGGACACCACCGTTGCGACCCAGTACGACTGGCTGACCGCCTCGATCAAGGTCGTGCGCGACCGGATCGTCGATCACTGGATGCAGGCGACGAGAGAGGCTTACGACCAGAAGGAAAAGCGCGTCTATTATCTGTCGCTGGAATTCCTCATCGGCCGCCTGATGCGCGATGCCTTCTCCAATCTGGGCCTGATGGACAACATGCGCGAGGCGCTGTCCTCTCTCGGTGTCGATCTCGACTTGATTGCAGCACTCGAGCCCGATGCGGCGCTCGGCAATGGCGGCCTCGGCCGGCTCGCGGCCTGCTTCATGGAAAGCATGGCGACCGTCGACATTCCGGCGCATGGCTACGGCATCCGCTATGCCAATGGCATGTTCCGGCAGGAGATTCACGACGGCTGGCAGGTCGAACTGCCAGAGACCTGGCTTGATCACGGTAACCCGTGGGAATTCGAACGTCGCGAACGCTCCTTCGAGGTTGGTTTCGGCGGTTCGGTGGAATCGATCACCTCCAAGGACGGGCGCCTCGAACGCCAGGTCTGGAAACCGACCGAGCATGTGC
>NZ_RZOL01000437.1:0-4775 GCF_004022985.1 Mesorhizobium sp. M7A.F.Ca.ET.027.02.1.1
ATCACGCTTGGGCAACTGACAAAGCCCAATGCTCATAAAGCCGGATCAGGTCCGGCCGGTGTGTGGCGTAGGTGCAGTATGACGATGTGAGCCGCTACACCGTGCGCGTCTCCCAGTCTGTCCATAGACTCGGAAGAAGTCGGACCCGGTCAGTTGCAACTCCCTTTCCCAGCACTCCACTGCCCGGTAGAGCGCATGAAAAATCTCCTTTCGGGCGGTTTCTGTTCTGCCCATGCAGGATTCCAGAACATTGATGAAATCGTTTGTTTCGATGAAAGGCATCCACACTTTGGATGGTTGACACGCGTTTCAAAGATCGTGAACTACATCTCGTCGTTGTGCTCGACGCACTCCCGACAGAGCGCAACCTCATGGGCGCGGCATGCAGGATTAACCGAGCCCAGCCGGTCATGAGTGCGGCCGGCCGGGTCGGGCGATAGGCAGTCATGCCCTGCCCTTCCTGCGGGTCAAGCACTCCGAAAAAACATTTCCCCCATAAATGCTAGATCTTCCGTTGCCTTTTCGCGGGCTTCTGCGTGAGGTGAGGCACGCCATCCATGGCATGTGGCACACGCACGCGATGCCAGTGCACGGTCGTTTTCTCGGCAAGGCCGTTCTCTACCTCGACCCGCACGCGCTCGCCCTGACGGACCCGGATTTCCGGGCCTGGAACGGGCCTTCGGCGCGCAATCGAGCCCGGTTCACCCGGCCCAATGGCGTCCACTTTGGGGGCGCATGCACTGCAGACCCGCTGGACCTGATCCGGGAGAGGATGGGCGCGGCGATTGGAATAGCTATGAAAGCGCATCGGACCGTGGAACTGCGCGCGCAGACTTTCGGAGGAAGGCTCGCTTTTAAACGTTATCGTGCAACTCTGACCGTTCTTCGCCTTGGCGGGTGCCGCGGAAGAATCCCGGGTTCTGCGAGCGCTGCGAGAACACCTGCGGTCGATCCTGTACCACAATCTCGCGAAGCTCGATGCTCTCTACAAACGATGTCTTGGATTCTCACGCCCTTATTTCAGCACTTCGCTCGCTTGCCCGACTCGGCCGCGGTCAGCCTTCACCGCCAATTTTATTGGCGCAGCGACGTTCCTATCGGTTCAGGCGAAGCTTCTTGAACCTGCCGCTCTCTCGTTGCCCTGGCACGATTAATCGTCCTCTCAGTCTGTCATTGGCGGAGTCGCTCCTGAGGCGCGCGCCGGCGAGTTCGAGGAGCGCGTGGCTATCTCCTCGGTCCAGCCGGATTCCGCTGCGCGCTCAGCCAATTCCTGGAAGGCCGATTCCAAGGCGAGCTGGCATTGAAGGCCGCGGTCCGGATGGTCGACTAGCTTGGTTCCACGATCGCAATGCTTGATCGCTTCATTGCAGGCCATGGGCTCTCGCCCTCTCCTTTTGCCACACGAGGCGCCAGCTCACGTGTTGTGCGCCCCGGCAACCGCTTTCACCAGCCGCTCCAGCGATCCCGCGCGCTCCAGCTCCGCAAAGAATGATGCGGCGTGACGCTACCCAGCCGGTGCTTCTCGGCCATTTGCACACATAGGGATAGTCGACCATGAAATCGGACCGAGGCGAGGCGTTGGACGTTTCAGTCTTGGTCTGAATGCGCCGCCCACGAGCCGATCGGCCTTCTCGATGATTTGGCGCACCCTCGTTGTCGACAAGCCATGTTCCTGAGCCAGGTCGGCGAAACTCTTGCCCTTCAGAAAGCCGTCGACCAGGGCTATGTTCCTATCGACGGTCGGCTAAATCCCAGCAGGCGCGCGCAGTTTTCCGGCATCATTCCGTTTGTTCATCCGCTTGTCCGCGCCCCCTGCAAATCCTACCGGGCCAAATCGGTGCTTGGAAGACCCACTCATGTCATGGCCTCGGGAAAGTACAAGGCCGACGGTTATGTGAATACGAAAGATGCTGGCGATCACCATGATCGTTGGTGACCGCTGACCTCCCCAATGTCGGCTTCGACGGCACACCGGGAGCTCTCGGCAATGTTGAATAATTCCGTTTGAAGATGGTTGACTTCGTCGTCGAGGCTCGATCCATCAGGATCGGTATCGACGATTCTATATTTGAGAAACCCAAATTCGTTTGACTCGCGCAATTCGCTGTACGGCGTATCATCGCAAGCGCGGGATTCCGACATCCTGCGAAGTGCCCGCGTTGCTGGAATCGATTTTGCGGAAGTAAAAAGGCCCCGGCGCTGGGTCGGCGCGCAGGGCCTTCAGGCATGTACGAGCTACCAGCATGTCCAGTTATGATCGTGCGCTATCATAATGAACAAACGGTGAATGATCGCTATCCGAGGTGCAGGGCGGGCGAGATGGTGGGGCGGTGGGGGACCTGTACCGCTGCAGCGGGGCCACGAGCAGCGACTCGAGCCATGCGCCACGCTGCAGGACCTCGATTTCGGGCCAAGCCTCGAGCCCGCAACTCGCCTTGCTTCTCGGAAATCATAAGGCTTTGTGGGGCGGTTAAGCAGCGCGATATGGCCGCGGCGATACGAAGTTTTCATCTTTACCCTGTTCAGACGGTCAGGCTGCCTTCGCCGCCGGCTTGGCTGCCTTGACATGGGTTATACTGCGGCGACCGTCGACGCCGATCGGAACGTCACCGTCAACCGTAGCGCGACGCACAACCCGGTGCTGGTCGCCATAGTCGTTGACCGCATAATGCTGGTTAGCACGGTTGTCCCAGATAGCGACGTCGCCTACTTGCCAGCGCCACCGCACGGTATTTTCCGGGGCAGTGACGTAGGACTGGAACACCTCGTAGAGTTTGGCGGAATCGCTCTTGGAAAGGCCGACGAGGCGCTGCACGAAATTGCCGAGCAGCAGCGACTTCTCCCCGGTTTCCGGATGGACGCGCACGACCGGATGCTCGGTCTCGTAGATCGTCGATGTGAAAACTTCCTCGAAGTGCTTCTTCTCTTCGGCTGTGGCGCGCGGGCGCACGGCTGCGTAGTCGTAGGCATTGCTATGAATAGCCCACAGATTGTCCGCCAATATTTTGAGCGGCGCCGGCAGATTCTCGTACGCGGCGTGCGTGTTGGACCAGATCGTGTCGCCCCCCGCCGCCGGAATGACGACGCCACGTAGGACCGAGAATTTCGGATAGGCATCGACGAAAGTCACATCGGTATGCCACTGGTCTGCCCTGCCACCGCCACGGCCGGAATCGAGATTGAGGATTGAGGCCGTGCCGGCTGCCGGCCCCTGCGTGGGATGAGGTACAAGGTTACCCAGACGCCGCGCGAACAATTCCTGCTCCGCATCGTCGAGATGCTCCTGGCCGCGGAAGAAGATCACCTTGTGTTTTAGAAGAAGCTGGTTGATGGCTGCTATCGCTGCGTCCGAAAGGTCTCCACCAAGGCGAACTCCTCTGATTTCAGCTCCAACACGGCTGGTCAGCGGTACAACGTCGGAGTCAGGAATTCTCTTCGTCAAGCTCGAAAGCCAAAATCCCGGCGGATCGATCAAGGATCGCATTGCGTTGTCGATGATCGTTAATGCCGAACAGCGTGGCCAGCTCGCGCCGGGCGGTACAATCATCGAAGCGACCGCTGGCAACACAGGGCTCGGCCTGGCCTGGCGGCACGAAGCGCGTGATCGCGTGTCCAAAAGCTGACAGCGTCAGACAAATGTCAGGTTCATTACAACCAACATCTGGGCACTGACGAGGTTTTTCGAAGCAATGGGCGCTAACTGCGCGCTGAGCGCGTTGGCATGGCTTTTGAGACTGAGTGACTGTGACTGCACTTAATGGGGCAAGACGAGCGATGCGCTCCTCCCTGAACCCGTGTGCCGTCTCTGAGAGGAAACCAGCTCGTGCAGAAACCTTTGGAAATAGCTTTGGACCGCAACGTGGTATTGCAGATGGAGTCCCCGGCTCCTTCGATTAGAGTCGAGAACTGGCTGCATGGCGAGCCCCTCACGAGCTTTGAGCCCGGCAAGTGTACATAGTCGAATTTTGGGCAACTTGGTGCGGCCCATGTGTGGACGGGATGCCCCATCTGATCCAGCTGCAGGGCGTCGCCAGGCGCGCCATCTGGACAGCAGGAGCTGGACTATGGGCAAGGTAACAGGCTTTCTCGAAATCGACCGGCAGGTGCACAAGTACCAGCCGGCCTCCGACCGCATCCGGCATTTCCGTGAATTCACGCTGCCGATGTCGGACAAGGAGGTCGAGAAACAGGCCGCGCGCTGCATGGATTGCGGCATTCCGTTCTGCCACGGGCCAACGGGCTGTCCCATCCACAACCAGATCCCGGACTGGAACGACCTCGTCTACAATGGCGACTGGGACAATGCGATCCGCAACCTGCATTCGACCAACAATTTCCCGGAATTCACCGGCCGCATCTGCCCCGCACCTTGCGAGGAAGCCTGCACGCTGAACCTCGAGGACATTCCCGTCGCCATCAAGACGGTCGAGCAGGCGATCGCCGACAAGGCTTACGAGACCGGCCATATCAGGCCCTATCCGCCGGAGAAGAAGACCGGCAAGCGCGTCGCCGTCATCGGCTCCGGCCCGGCCGGCATGTCGGCTGCCCAGCAGCTCGGCCGCGCCGGCCACGACGTCCATGTCTATGAGCGCGAGAGCCGGCCCGGCGGGCTGATGCGTTACGGCATTCCCGACTTCAAGATCGAGAAGCACTATATCGACCGGCGCATCGAGCAGATGCAGGGCGAGGGCGTCACCTTCCATTGCGGCGTCAATGTCGGCGTCGACAAGCCGGTTGCCGAGCTGCTCGCCGAACATGACGCGGTGCTTTATTGC
>NZ_RZOL01000438.1:0-4769 GCF_004022985.1 Mesorhizobium sp. M7A.F.Ca.ET.027.02.1.1
CCAGCGTCCTGCCTGCCTCGCCGGAAAAGCCGTTGGCCCTGGCCCAGACGACAGCGGCCGGCGCAAGGCCGGCCGCGTCCAGACCGTCCCTGGCGACCAGATGGACCGGCAGCGCGCCCGGCAATGTCTTCCCGACGAGTTCGACAGGCATGCGATGTTCTCCGTGTGAGTCGCCGTTCTTAACCGTCCGTTAGGGTTAACAGAATATTTCTGCGGGAGGGAAGACGGCCACGCAATGGCCGCGCATGAATGGAGGCTTAGGTGGCCATGCCGACCAACCGCAGGATCAACGCCAGGGGAAAACGGCTCATCACCACGGCCCTTGTGCTGGCGCTGGCGGCGGGCGTCGCCGGCTGCGGAACCGACAAGATCTCCACCGGCTCTATCGCACGCACCAGCGGCAAACCGCTGGAAAGCATGTCGGCCGGGGAACTGCACAATGCCACCGGCGCACTCGGCCAATCCTACGCGAAGAACCCCAACGACAAGCGGATCGCGACGAATTATGCGGCGGCATTGCAGATGGATGGCGACGCCGATCAGTCGCTGGCCGTGATGCGCAAGCTCGCCATCGCTTTGCCCAAGGATCGTGACGTTCTTGCCTCCTACGGCAAGGCGCTGGCCGCCAATGGCCAGTTCGAGGCGGCACTCGACGCCGTGCGCCGCGCTCAAACACCGGAATATCCCGACTGGAAGCTGGTGTCGGCCGAAGCGGCCATCCTCGACCAGACCGGCCAGAAGGACGATGCGCGCCAGCTTTACCGCAAGGCGCTCGACCTCAAGCCGAACGAGCCTTCCGTGCTCTCCAATCTTGGCATGTCGTATGTGCTGGAAGGTGACCTGCGCACCGCCGAAACCTATATGCGCTCGGCCGCGCAGCAGCCGAATGCGGACAGCCGCGTCCGCCAGAACCTGGCACTGGTCGTCGGCCTGCAAGGCCGTTTCGACGAGGCCGAGAAGATCGCCTCGCAGGAACTGTCGCCCGAACAGGCGCAGGCAAATGTCGCCTATCTCAGGCAGATGCTGGCCCAGCAGAATGCCTGGAGCCAGCTCAAGGACCAGGACAAGCCGAAATCCGCGACCAACTGAGACCACAATCCCACCAACCTCAAACGAAGAAGCCGCGCTGCATGCGCGGCTTCTTCGTTTGAGGGAATGCAGGAATTTGCCTTGCCGCTACTGGGCGTTTGTTGCCGGCGCCGCATGATCGCCGAAGATACCGCGCTGGCTGACCTGAATGCCGGCGGGACCCAGGATGATGGCGAAGAGCACCGGCAGGAAAAACAGGATCATCGGCACTGTGAGCTTTGGCGGCAGGGCGGCGGCCTTCTTCTCGGCCGCATTCATGCGCATGTCGCGGCTTTCGGCGGCAAGCACGCGCAGTGCATGCGCCACCGGCGTGCCGTAACGCTCGGCCTGGACGAGCGCCTGCGACACCGACTTGACCGAATCCAGCCCGGTGCGGCTTGCCAGGTTCTCGTAGGCCTGCTTGCGCTCCGGCAGATAGGAAAGCTCGGCGTTGGTGAGGATGAACTCTTCCGCCAGCGCCACCGATTGCGCGCCGATCTCGTCGGCGACCTTGCGCAGTGCCGCTTCCACCGACATGCCCGATTCGACGCAGATCAGCATCAGATCGAGCCCATCCGGCCATGCCATCTGGATCGACTGCTTGCGCTTGGTGGCGCGGTTGTTGACGTAGATGACTGGCGCGTAGAAGCCGCCGTAAGCAACGAGGACGCAGACGAACAGCCTGATGACCAATGGCTTGTCGGGCAGTCCTCCGAGCGCGAAGATGTAGATTGCGGCCAGCGCGAAACCGACGAAAGGAAGTACGAGACGGAAGAAAAGAAACCGCGTCAGCGGATTCTGTCCACGAAAGCCGGCCACCTTGAGTTTCTGCAAGGTGCCTTCATCGGCGAGCGCGCGTCTCAGATCCAGCCGGTCGACAATGTTGCGCATGCCGACCGACTGTTCCTCGCGCAAGCCCTTGCGACGGCGGTCGGCCTCGACCGCAAGCCGGGCGCGCTGTTGCGCACGCAGTTCGTCGCGTTCCAGCGCAACGGATTTCATGCGTGATTTGAGCTGGTTTCCGCCAAACGCCGGAAGCAAGGTGAAGACGGTCGCAAACACCGCTATCGCGACCAGCATCGCGATCAGGAAGCTCGGATCCGTCAGGGTCTTGATGACTTGCTCGGTCATGCCAGCATCCTAGACTTCGAAGTTCATCATCTTGCGCATCACCAGGATGCCGATCGACATCCAGACCGCAGAGCAACCAAGGATCAGGTTTCCGACACTGGTGTTGAAGAGCGGCATCAGGTAGGCCGGGCTCGACAGGTAGACGAGAAAGGCGACGATGAAGGGCAGCGCGCCGATGATCGCGGCGGACGCCTTCGCTTCCATCGACAGCGCCGCGACCTTGGCTTTCATCTTCTTGCGATCGCGAAGCACGCGCGAAAGATTGCCCAGCGCCTCGGAGAGATTGCCGCCGGCCTGCGACTGTATCTGGATAACGATGCCGAAGAAGCTTGCCTCGGTGCAAGGCATGGTTTCAGGCATGCGCAAGGTCGCGTCGGGGATAGAGAGGCCCATCTGCTGTGAATCGACGATGCGGCGAAACTCGGTCTTCACGGGTTCGGGCGATTCGTTGGCGATCAGGCGCACGGCGTCGTTCAGCGGCAGGCCGGATTTGACCGCGCGCACGATGATGTCGAGCGCGTTTGGAAATTCGTTGAGGAATGCCTTGACCCGGCGGGCGCGACGAAACGTGACGAACCAGCGCGGCAGGCCCAGCCCCCCGGCCAACAGCACGCCCGGCAAGGCGATCAGCGGGGCTCCGGCCACAAAGGCGACAATCGTCAAAACGATGCCGCATACGGCGGAGTATATATAGAAACGCTCGATGGTGGTCTTGAGGCCGGCTTGGCGAAGCTGGGCTTTCAGCGGCGGTTTCTTGACGCGGCTGTCCTTGGTTTTCTGCTTGGCGTCGAGTTCGTTGAGCGAATCCTGAACCGATTTGCGCCGCTTGACGGCTTCCGCCACGCGGTCACGCGAGGCCTTGACGACGGAGCGATCCGTCTCGGCGGTCCTGATCGTTTCGAGCCGCTTGCCGACCTGTTTCTCGTTGCTGATCCGGGTGAACAGAAATGCATAGGCGACGGCGCCGGCGCTGAAGCCGGCGAGCACGACAAACGCCAGTACTGTGCCGTCAATTCCAAACATTGGCCCGAACCCTTACACCCCAGCATGCGTCAGTCAGCGCGTTTCTCCATCGCCTCGAGCGCAATGGCGAGACGCTGCTCCTCGCCGTAATAGCGTGCGCGCTCCCAGAAATGCGGACGGCCGATGCCCGTCGATACGTGCTCACCCAACAGCCTGCCGTTGGCGTCCTCACCCTTGATGTTGTAGAGGACGATATCCTGCGTGATGATGACGTCGCCTTCCATCCCGATCACCTCGGTGATGTGGGTGATGCGGCGCGATCCGTCGCGCAGGCGCGCCGCCTGGATGATCACGTCGATGGAACCGACGACGATTTCGCGCACTGTCTTCTGCGGCAGCGAATAGCCGCCCATGGCAATCATGGATTCGATACGGTTCAGGCATTCGCGCGGGCTGTTCGAGTGGATCGTGCCCATCGAGCCGTCATGGCCGGTGTTCATCGCCTGCAGAAGATCGAACACCTCGGGTCCGCGCACTTCGCCGACGATGATGCGCTCTGGCCGCATGCGCAGACAGTTCTTGACCAGGTCGCGCATCGTCACCTCACCCTCGCCCTCCAGATTGGGCGGGCGGGTTTCGAGGCGCACCACATGCGGCTGCTGCAATTGCAGCTCGGCCGAGTCTTCGCAGGTGATGACGCGCTCCTCGCGGTCGATATAGTTGGTCAGGCAATTGAGCAGCGTGGTCTTGCCCGAACCGGTGCCGCCCGAGATCACGATGTTGCAGCGAACACGACTGATGATCTTGAGAACTTCGGCGCCCTGCGGCGAGATGGCGCCGAACTTGACCAGCTGATCGAGCGTCAGCTTGTCCTTCTTGAATTTGCGGATGGTAAGCGTGGCGCCATCGATGGAGAGTGGCGGCGCGATGACGTTGACGCGGGAGCCGTCGGGAAGACGCGCGTCGCAGATCGGGCTGGACTCATCGACACGGCGGCCAACCTGGCTGACGATACGCTGGCAGATGTTGAGGAGCTGCTGGTTGTCACGAAAGCGGATACCGGTCTGTTCGACCTTGCCGTTGACTTCGATGTAGACGTTCCTGGAGCCGTTGACCATGATGTCGGCGATGTCGTCACGGGCGAGCAGCGGCTCGAGCGGCCCATAGCCGAGCACGTCGTTGCAGATGTCCTCGAGCAGCTCTTCCTGCTCGGCGATCGTCATTGCGAAGTTCTTGATCGCGATGATGTCGTTGACGATATCGCGGATTTCCTCGCGCGCACTTTCAGGATCAAGCTTGGAAAGCTGCGACAGATCGATGGTGTCGATGAGCGCGGAGAAGACCTGACTCTTGGTATCGTAATAAGTTTCGCTCTTTTCGCGCTGTGCCCGCTTCGGCTCAGGCGCCAATGGCGGTGCCTCGACCGCACGGCGCGCCGGCGGCGCGACAGGCGCGCTTGGCGCCGCCGCGGGCCGGGTCAGAACCGCCGTGTCCATGGAACTTGCAGCCGGCGGCGCAACCGGCGCCGGTGCTGGCTGGCGAAATTCCGGCGTGAACCGGGTGCCGTCGTCGCTGCCTCTTTTACCAAACATGATCGACTACCGGTT
>NZ_RZOL01000439.1:0-4767 GCF_004022985.1 Mesorhizobium sp. M7A.F.Ca.ET.027.02.1.1
GCATGCTGCCGTCGGCGCGGCTGTGCCAGCTTTCGCTGGGCCGGCCGCTGTCGTCGCAGCGCGCGACGAGGCCGTAGGAGCGCGATGGCGCCCACGGCTTCAGCACGCCCATCTGCCGGACCGAGCCCTGGCTCAGCGGCTGGTCCGGCCGCGCCGATCCGGCGAGTTCCGGCCCGATCCATTCGCCGGGATCGATCGTCGCCATCATCTCGCGGCGATAATCGTCCTCGCGCAGCACCAGTTCGAGAAGCTGGCGGCGCGGCGCGAACAGCGCCATCCAGAAGCCGCCATCGGAAGCGGGTGACAGGCGCGACGGATAGGCCGGCAGATTTTCCAGGATCGCCACCGGATGCGGGGATTTCGGATCAAGGGCGACGATACGATGGCGCCAGCTTTCGCTGATCGCCAGACGGCCGTTGCCGAGCATGACCGCGCCGTTGGGAAATGCCAATCCGGCTGCAAGCTCACGCTGGGAGCCGCTGTCCGGATCGATGGCGAGCACGACGCCGCTGCTGCCGCCCTCCATCAGATCGCGCTTCCAGTCGCGCGCCGGATGCTTGCGCGAGCCGACACACAGGTAGAGCGAGCCATCCACGGTAAAGAGCCCGGCGGTGAGGCAGGACGCCACGCCGCCTGGCAAGCCGATGCGCCTCCAGGTGCCCGGCTGCCCGATTTGCAGGCCCTCACCCTCGATGCCGACGGCAAGGCGGCCATCGGGCGCGGATGCGACAAAGCTGATCGGCGCCGCGAACTCCGCTATTGCGACCGCCGAAGCGCCCGCTCTCCCAAGGTCGATCCGGAAGAGCGTGTTGCCGCTGCTGCACAGCAGTCTCGCTGGCGACGCAACGAGATTGTCGATGGCGGGAAGCGACAGCAGCCGCTCCGCCTCTTCCAGACGGTTGTCCGGTTTGAAGACGCCGTCCATGGCCGGCACGCTGATGCCGGCATCATCAGCCGAAAACAGCCGGCGGACGAACGTGCCTAACCCCGCCATCAGCGCTTCCCCCAGTAATCGTCATGCGCCGTCCATTGCGGATCGGCGCCTTCGATGCGAACGCGGCCGATGCGGTTGTTGGAGACGCCGCCCAGATAGAGCCAGCCCTTGTGCTCGCAGGTCGAGGTGATCGAGGGATGGTTTTCGCCGGCCTCGTCCCACAACGCGTCGATGATCTCGCCGGTTTCCGACACGCGCAGCACGCAGCCGCGATTGATGTTGGGGAACAGCCATTCGTCGGCGGCGATCCGCTTGGCCATGCGGCGGCGAAAACCCGGCTTGCGCATGGCGAGATCGAAGGTTCTGGTGCGCATGCCGAGCAGCGCGATCCAGTAGGTTCCGTCGGAGCCGCGGTTGAGATTGTCGGGATAGCCTGGCAAATTGTCGAGGAAGATTTCACGCTTGCCCTTGTCCGGTCCGTCGAACCAGTAGCGGCTGATGCGGCACGCCCATGTCTCGGCAAAGAGCAGCGACTGGCCGTCGCGGCAAATGGTGACGCCGTTGGGAAAGATCAGGCCGCGCAATATGGTGCGGGTCGAGCCGGTCCTCGGATCGTGGCAGATCAGCCGGCCGTTGCCCCTGCCCTCCAGCGCATCGACCGCCCATTCAGACATTTCGTAGCGGATCGTCGCTTCGCTGAAGAAGATGCGCCCGTCCGGCGCGATGTCGAGATCGTCGGGAAGCCTCAGCCGCGAATCGTCGATCACCGACAGCAGGCTGCGATTGGTTTCGTCGGTGACCTTCGCCACCGTCCCGTCCGGCGAGACGCGGTAGACGCCCATGCCGCCGACGCAGGTGAGCAGGTCGCCATTCGGCGCGAAGGCCAGCCCCAGCGGATGACCGCCGATACGGGCGAAGACCTCGCTGCGCGCATAGTGGGGCGCGAGGAAACGGACGATCGTACCGTGCCGCGTACCGGTATAGAGATTGTCGTCGCGGTCGAGGACGACGTCCTCGGGACCTTCGACCGCGCCAAGCCCTATGAGCTCCGCCGCGCCAAGCCTGTCATTGACGGCAAGCACGTCGGTTCCGGTCGGCGGCGTCAAATTCGGCAGCTTCAGATAGGTCGGCGAGACATAGACTTTGCTCAACAGCTTGCCGCGGTTCTTCACCCATTTGGCGTCGAACAGCACGGCGGCGATCAGCACCAGACCGAGGATCAGCTGGTTGACCGAGCCGGGCATCGACAGGCGGATGAGGCCGCTGGTCAGGATCAGCACCAGGATGGAGCCGATCACCGCATTGCCGACCGAACCGCGGCCGCCACCCAGCGAAACGCCGCCAAGCACCACGGCGGTCAATACGGAAATCTCCAGCCCTATGCCGGTGTCGGCGCCGGTGCTGCCGAGCCGGGCGGAAAACAGAAAGGCAGCGATCGCGGTCAGCAGGCCCGATGCGACATAGGCGAGGCAAACCGTCAGCTTGACGTTGATGCCGGCATTGTAGGCGGAGCGGCGCGCACCGCCGACGGCGCGCAACCGCCATCCTGGCCTTAGCCTTGACAGGACGATATGCGCGCCAAGGGCGATGACGGCGAAAATGGCGAAGGAGACGGGCAGGCCGTAGAAGGTGCCGAAGCCGATCAGGTCCCAGGTCGGGGAGACCGGCATCGAGCCGACGATCGCGCTGGCAAGCCGGGGAAAGATGATGTCGTAGAGCGCCCGGTAGATGACCAGTGTCACCAGAGTGGTTATGAAGGCGCGCAGCCTGAGATAGCCGATCAGCACCCCGTTGAGCAGCCCGCAGGCGAGGCCCGTGGCTAGCGTCGCGATCAATGCCACGCCGACCGGCAGGCCGGCAACGTTCATCGATACCAGGGCGGCAAGCACGCATAGCGCGAACATCGAGCCGACCGAGAGGTCGATGCCGCCCGAGAGGATGACGATGGTGAGCGCCAGTGCGATCAGGCCGAATTCCGACACCTGGCGGGCGAGATCGGTAAGGTTGCCGACCGAGAAATAGCCAGGGATGATCCACGTCATGACGAGGATCGTGACCACCAGCGCCAATGCCGGAATGACGTTGTCGATCCAGCTCTTGGTCAGCAATTCGCCGAACAGGCGGTCCGGCAAAAGCCGGTACCGCAGCCGTGAAAGCGCATCGCTGGTGGCCATAAGTCAGGATTCCCTACTTCAGATCGTCCAGCGTCCAGCAATTGCGCTGGTTGACGTTGGCCTTGGTGATCTGCGTCAGCGGATTGAAATAGAGCGTCTTGGTCTCGCCGGCGGTACCGTCGGAGAGCAGCAGCCTTGCGATCTCCGCATTCAGGATTTCGCCCTGCAGCGGCACGTTGTAGCTGATGTAGAGATTGAACAGGCCCTTCTCGACATTCTCGCAGCCGACCCTGTTGCCGCCGCCGCTTGTGACGAGGAAGACCTGGTCGCCCTTGCCGGCCTGCTGGATCGCAGACGCCGTGCCGGTGTCCTGATTGTCCCAGATGCCGATGGCGCCGCAAAGATCCGGATGCTGTTGCAGCACGGTCTCCATGATCGAGCGCGCCTTTTCCGGATTGTATTCGGTGGCCTGCTGCGAAACGACCTGAATGTCGGGATGCTGGTTCAAGACACGGTAGATGCCGTCGAGTTGGAACACGTCGGATGCCGCCGTCGGCACGCCGGTGTCGATAGCGACCTTGGTCGAAGCACCCTTGCCGGGGCTGCATTTGTCGACCACGGCCTGCGCCGCCTGTTCGCCGATCTCGGTCCAGTCGGCGCCGACATACGAATCGGTCTGGGTGTTCGATTCCAGGTTGATCTGCACAACTTTGATGCCGGCGGCCTGCGCCTGAGCCAGCAACCGGGCGTAGGACTGGATGTCGGGATTGTGCGCGACGATCAGGTCCGGCTTCTCGCTGATCAGCGACTGCAGCGCGCGGGTTCCCGCGTCGGTGCTCCAGGCGGGGTCGCGGATCTCGAAATCATACTTGAGGCGCTTGGCCTGCTGGCGCATCACCGCCGCCCAGCCTTCGGTCAGGTCGAAACCCATCGACAGCGGCAGGAAGACGACCTTCTTGCCTTCCAGCGTCTTGTGGAACGTCGTCGAGCGCGGATTTTCCAGACCCTTGTCCTGGGCGCTGGCGGTGACGATACCGGCAAGCGCGATGCAGGCCGCGGCCAGCCACTTTGTCGTTTTCAGAAGTCGCATGGTTTCCTCCCATTGCATTTTGGCGTTGAAATTGGTGTCAGAGATCCCCTTGCTGGGACGTCTGCTCGTCGCGTGGGTTGACGAGCGAGTCGATGACGATGGCCAGAAGCAGGACCACGCCCTTGACCAGGTTCTGGATCGTGTAGGCGATGTTCATGATCGTCATGCCGTTGAGCAGGATGCCGACGAAGATCGTGCCCAGAATGACGTTGCGAACCTTGCCGTGGCCGCCATTCAGGCCGATGCCGCCCAACACGACGACCAGAAGGATGTCGTAGATCATCGTCGAATTGAAAAGCCGGGCGTTGATCGCCGACGCCGACGAGGCAAGCACCAGCCCGGCGCCGTAGGCGATCAGCGCGCTGATCGCATATTGCGCGACGATCATCGGCCGGTTGGAAATGCCGGTGATCCTGGCGGCGCCCGGATTGTTGCCCATGGCATAGGTCTGCCAGCCGAACCGCGTGCGGCTGAGCACCAGATGCAGCGCCAGGCAAAGCATGGCAAAGACCACCACCGTCACCGGGACGCCGAGGATGCGGCCCTGCCCGATCAGCGAGAACCATTCGGCGCCTGGCGGCACATTCTGCATCTCCAGCGTGAAGAAGAAGGTTCGGCCAAGGCCGTAG
>NZ_RZOL01000043.1:0-25847 GCF_004022985.1 Mesorhizobium sp. M7A.F.Ca.ET.027.02.1.1
GGCAAAGTAGCACGAGTGGGAGATGGGAGGCAGCAACGCTGCCTGAGGTTTGATGGTCACGCGCACACCCGCTGCATCCTTTTCGACACCGCCGCGTTGAGGTCAAACCTGCCAGAAATGTTTGATCCGCTGGCACAATGACTGGAGCGGCTAATGCCGAAATTTCGCTTCGAGTTTATCGAGGGCATGTCGCAGCCTGCAATCTTTGCCGATATGGCTGATCGAGATGAGGCTGTCAGAGAGGCGAAGCGCACCGCCAAGGAGGCCATGCTCGACGGAATTGTCGAGGGCGTGGACCCGACCAGTTGGGTGACGAAGGTTTATGATGAGGCAGGCTATCTCGTCGCTACTCTCGGATTCCAGGATCTGGTCTCCGCGCCCAAGGATACGGAAGAGCTCAAGGAAACAGAGGAGCCTGGCGTCCTGCGATCGGGTTGAAGCCTGGTTTCTACGCTGTTGCCATCGAGCAGATGTCCCGAAGACCGCCCTTTGAACATTGCACGAACCAAATCGTTCGCCGGTGATGCGTCGCACCATGCACGACAGCCACGTCAGCCGACCGACCGCCGAGACCGAAGATGTCCTGATCGTCGGAGGCGGGCCGGCGGGATTGACCGCCGCTCAATATCTCGCCCGTTTTCGCCATCGCGTGCTGGTGATCGATGCCGGCGATCCTCGTGCCGCCTTGATCCCAACGAGCCATAACTGTCCTGGCTTTCCCGAAGGGATAAGTGGAGCCGATATTCTGGATCGCCTTCGACGTCACGCCACCTTGTATGGAGCCACTCTGGTTGGAGGGCAGGTCCATTCCCTCGCCGCTGCCTATCGGGGGTTCGTCGCTGAGACCTCGATCGGCGCAATCCGGACACGCAAGGTGTTTTTGGCGACAGGGATCATCGATACGACACCTGTCATTCCGCGTCTGCGCGAGGCAATTGCCGCAGGTGTCGTTCGACTCTGCCCTGTATGCGACGGGTATGAGGCGATCGACCAGAAGATTGCGGTCGTCGGGCACGACGAGAGAGCCTTTAAAGAGGCCATTTTCCTCAGTCGGTTTACATCGCTCATAACGATGCTTGGGAGCGACGCATCCGACTTTTCGCCCAGCACTCGTCGTGCGGCGAGGGCAAGAGGCATAGTCATCGGTGACGCTCTCGATACGCTCTGCCCGACAGCAGACGGTTGCGAGGCGATTTTGAAAGATGGGACGTCATCCCGCTTCGATGCCATTTATCTGGCACTGGGATGCAAGGTACGTTCTCAACTCGCCGAGGCGGTAGGCGCAAGATGTTGTGAAGAGGGCTATGTCACAGTCGACGAGCATCAGCAGACTTCCATCCAGGGCATGTACGCCATTGGTGACGTTGTCAAAGCGTTGAACCAGATAGCCGTCGCTTTTGGACAGGCTGCCATTGCCGCGTCGCATGCCCATAGAGAGCTTGAGAGCGCCGAGCGGACTGGATTTGCAGATCAGCCTTCTCAACGGACATGAAGATCACGGGGCTGATCGAGCTCTTGGCTGCCTTGATGGCGCCTGTGAACGTCTTACCCGGCCGACAAAGGAATTGCCGCAACTGGCCGAGAATGTCGATCGCGAAAGGTCCTGATACTCCCACCGACAGTTTGCAGCCGCGGAACATTCACTGCGGTACGAGGTTTGGTTGCCGGCCTACAATCCTCCCTCATTGTCTGGGCCTTGAGGCTGCCGAAGCAGCTTCGGCCCGTCTCGGCTTGTCCGGGGCGGGCTTTCGTGGCTGTCGCAACTCGGCTTGCCAAGCCATTGTTTCTGTCCAAGATCATAACTGCCAGCCTCAACTTTAAACGTACAGCAAGCCCAGAAATTCCCGTTAAGGAAGAGGCTTTCCGGATATGGTTGAAGGAGATCACACGTAGACCGGTAAAAGGCCGTTGCTGGCTCGGGCCGGATGGGCCTTTTTGTTCAGTGTCCGAAAAACGCGCGGAACATTCTTTCTGGTCCAGCGTTAGCGCGCGCCGGACGACCCGTTCTGCGATCTCTTGCTGGCCGGCGCTGCAATCAAGCTTCAGCGCGCCTCGGCCCCTCCAGAGACGGTGACGCACGGGAGTTGAGATGCGATGCATAGAGACGCCTTCACCCCATCAGAACTTGCCCTGCTCACCCGCGTCTTCGCACGCAGCAAAATTAAAAACGAAACCGCAACCGAGAGGGAACGGCGCGCATCACGTATTCTGGCTTACTACCAGGCGGGAATCACGGATGAGGATGAGCTGGAACAGCTTTCTCGCCAACCGCTGGGAAGGTGACGACTAGTCTTCCTTCTTCAGAGCTTCAGCCTCGTCTTTGAGCTTCGGCCAATCGGCTCCATGCTTGCGAAGCAGCGTTCGGGCCTGCTCGGGGTCAATTTCCGTGACCTCGACAAGATGTTCGACCTCAAGCTCCTGGCCTTTCGCAACCCGGCTTGCTTTGTTCGCTTTTCTTTGCACGTCGACACCCACTGCTGAGACAACATGAACGAGCGCTGAGAATGCGCGTTCCATAACTTCATACAAAAATACGCGACACCGATTAAAAATCGGTCGGATGGGACATGTATGAGACTGGCCATGACCTGCTGCTGTGCCTTACCGTTTTTTTCCATGTGGGGGGACCCGAGCTTGTTCGCCGGTCGAAATGGCGGCGGCATCTTCGGGCGATAGTCCGATCACGCGGCGTTCCTCGCCGCTCATGCCATTCGATGTGCCGGCACTCGGCAGCATTCTGACGCAGCAAGTCAGGCACGTTATCTCATCAACTTGATCTGAAGCGAGATGCTCAGCCTCAGAATCCTGTCGCCGTTTTCGTTCCGCACTTCAACAAATACTTGCTGCCCGTCCACCTCAGTAAGCACATCTCTCGTAAGGTCGATAAGGCCCTCGAAGCCCGCGCGGCGCACCTCCTCCAGATCGGCACATTCGATGCCGATTACGTCCTCGACGACCACGTCGTGATCGCCACTATCAAAGAAAAATCGTGCCATCCGAGAGCTTCCGTCACCACTAAGCTGCGGGGTTCCTTTGGTGCAGGTAGGTCGTGTCGAAATCACCTGCACGAGTGAGGCCGGGCCAATCAAGAACATGCACTCTTGACCCCGTCGTGGCGATGAGGCCCCTGCGTCGAAGTTCCTGAAGCATTCGGTTGACGTGGACTGTAGACAAGCCCAATGCATCGCCAAGTGCTGCCTGGGTAATCGGAAGATCCGCGACGTGATCCTGGATGCGTCCAACCGAGCGCAAGCGAAAGATCAGTTCGCACAAGATGTGAGCCATGCGCGTGTATGCCTCGCGTCTTCCCACATTCGTTACCCATTCTCTGTAAATCGCTGCATCGATCAGCGTCGACCGCCAAAAAGCCGTCGCGATTCGAGGATGCTGTTCGCAAATGGTGCGAAGAGCGTCATGTCGCATGAAGCCCAGTCTGGCTGCTGTCAGGGTCGTAAAATTGCAATCCATGACCGACAGATGCAGTCCGTGCAGATCGGGAATATCCCCAGCCACAAAGAAGGATGTAATCTGCCGTTTGCCGTCGCCGGTAAGTTTGGTGGAACCGAGCAGGCCATCCAAAACCACGAACGAATTGACAGGGCGGTCACCCTCACGCACCAGGTCGTAGTTGGCCAAAAAATCCTTCTCCTGAATTTGGATGCCTTTCAAAACCTCGACATCGGCCTCTCGGAGATCCGAGATGCTCTGGAGCTTGCGAATAAGAACATCCAAGGATGAGGTGGGTGACAAATTGGCTACCTAGCTGATGTTGATTATCGAACTTGCATTCGCTTCAAAAGTTCCGGGTAGCCGTAAAGAGGCGCCGGACTGATGGGTCGGCAGTTGGGAAAGACGCGAACGCACCCAGGACCCCTGGTTGGGACCTCAGTGCCCAGCGGTAGAAGAGGCCACGTTGGGTTGCTCGCTTGGGGTGCGGCAACGCTCCCGACGTGAATAAGCCGCACCCTTAAGGGAGCCGCCTAGGCCGTGCAGCAACCTATGACATAGGCTGGGTTCGAATTTTGACGTCACATCAGGGGCTCAAGCTCCGTTGAGCCCGCCCGAATTCCGCACAAGCCGCAAGAAAGAAAGCGGCAGGCCAGAAAGGGGTGATAATCCCTTGGCCATCGCGTTTGGCATGCGATTGACGCGCACCCAAGCCGAGGCGACGCGGTATGTGATTATGCGATAGCCGAAGGGAGATATCGAATGAAAGAAGACCTATCAGGAGGCTCATTTTGACAAGCGTGAGCGACTGTCGGCGGCGAGGGCTTCGCCCAGCTCATCGCCCCTCAGCTCGGGGCCGACTGACTAAAGGCCGTACTGATTGGAACTACAAAAGGAAGCTTGTTGGGGCCGGCCCTTCTCCAAGTTGCCTGTCTCTCAAGGCCCCTGGCTCTCGGTAGCGGGCTTTTGCAATCCCCGGAAGGGCCGGGAAGTCCGCCACATTGCGTGGAACATGCCGTATCGCGGGGAACATTTTAGCAAACTGTAAATTCAACGGTCTTCTGGTAGGAGGCCAATGTGTCCCGGCGAAGCGTCGACAAAGACCGATTGGAGCGCGCAGACCGTGAGGCAAAGATTGCTAACGCGGCCGAGAGAGAGGCGCGAGATACAAAAACTGCGCGACTTCGAGAACAACGCCTTGCTGCCGAAGCCAAGGCTTCGCAATCATTCAAGAAAGGTCGATCCAAGGGCTAGGTCGCTTACCCGCTGACGCTCGCCCCGACGCGCGCAAGTGGTGCGGGCCCGTCCAAACGTGAGGTGCATGCGATTGCGAATTTTTTCTTGGAACCGTCTTTTCGCAGCGAAGTTCGGTACCGAAGGGACATTCCAATATGGAGTTGATCATGAAACAGGTTCTTTTGGCTTCAGCCATTATGGTACTGTCAACTGGCCTCGCTGTTGCGCAATCGACCACCACGACCACAGGCGGATCGTCGACCTCGACGACCCAGACAACGCCGAGCACTACGACCGATCAGGGAACGGATTCGACCACCACGAGTGGAACGAACTCTAACTCGAACTCCGCCAAGGACTGCGCTCCAGGTCAACAAACTGGCAGCGCCAAGCAGGCCGCGCCAGGTCAACAGGATACCGATGCTAACTCGGCTGCTCCTGGCCAGATGAAAAAGACCACGGAAGGCTGCTGACGTGTCTTGGAACTGTTGCCCTGTTCCAGATTGATGCAAAGGGGTCGACTCTCAGGGTGTAGCCGCTCTCGAACGCCCGTCGTGCTAGGTCGGCACGGCGGGTCGATACCAGACCAAGGTCTTGTCGTTTCGCGGCGAGTCGCACGCGAGGTGTGCCGTGTTGGTTCACCCTAGGTGGCACCTGCTTTGCACCGCCCGCGACAGCAGGGGAAACCAACACCCCAGCGAGTCCCGTTATCCCAGGGACGGCCCGCCGCTGCCGCTAATGGGACGGCGGGCTTTTTTCTTATTCCATGAAACGAAAGGTCATTCCGTAAGTTGGCTTCCCAGGGAGGAACCAATGAAAAAGGATGGCGACGGCCGTGTGAAGAAGGGCAATGAGCAATTGCTTGCCCGACGTTTGTCTGAAGAAGTCGGCATTTCGGAGCCGGATGCGCGCGGTCTGATCAAGCTTATCGGCACGGATTGGAATTCGCTGCTTCGTGAAGCCCGTTTTTTGAAAGAGCGGCATTAGAATGCTCCTGCCTGTCGTGACTAAATTATTATTCAATCGACTCTCGCCAATATGAGCGTAGTCTACTCTCATCGGCGGTAGTTTCAGGGCACCGCCGGCTGTGAGCGAAGAACATGCTTCCGCCCCAACGGAGGAAGCCATGACCGCTCCCGCTACCATCGGCGTTGCAAATCCCGAAGAACTCGCCCTCCTACAGCAGGTGTTTCAGCGGGCCTGCAAAGAGCGTGCGCTAGCAGAAGGCAGCGTCGAGGCCGAGGCACTGAGCGCCCGTCTGATGTGGCTGTTCCAGCACTCCGGAGCCTACTTCGATGAAGCTACTTTCGAAGAGATGCTGCGGGGTGAAGGCTGATGAGCCGCGCACCTTATCTGGACCGCCTGGATGATCTTATTCGCCAGCACAAGGAGCTTTCTGCCCAAGGGGAGATCCTGCGGGCGGAATGTCGACTGAGTTGCTATGTCTTGGAGGAATCGGCCGATGGCCTACGGGGAATAGTTGGCAGGGCTTGGGACGCCAGAGTAGCACGGCTTCGCCGTGATACTATTCGGTCCGGAACGTGATTACCGTTGCAACTCGGGTATAAATAGCGCCATGTTCACAACAAGTCCTCCAGTCTTAATTGTAGCATTTCCCTTGTGCCGGTAGCGTATGCGTCAGGTCATTCGGCCCACGCTTGTGTCCAGTTAAGGTCGGCACGGTCACTCAACCCGAGCTTGGTCCGCTTGATCCTGCCGACTCCCTTACGCGAACGCTTTTTGTCGCACTGAGCCAGAGCTCCGATGCATTTGAAGCACCCTTAAGCACCTCGTGTGCTTGCGAAAGCGACGTCTGCTCCTGCGATCGGGTGGAAAGATGCCGGCGCACGTCGCGGAACAGAACCGTGTGCCTGACGTTGTGCCGAGATCGAGGTCTAGGAGAAACGGCATGGTTGCGCCACGCGCGGTGTGGAAGGGCTTTCTGAGGGTCGGTTCCGTGTCATGCGGGGTGAAGATAGTTGGTGCCACAAGTGAGGCATCCAAGATCCACTTCAAGATTTTGAACCGCAAGGACGGTTTACCCGTCAAAAGCGCCTATGTCGATGAAGAGACCGGCGATGTTGTCGAAGCCGAGGATCAGATCAAAGGGTATGAGGCGGACAAGGGTGATTTCATTCACGTCGAGCCGGACGAGATAAAGAAACTGAAACTGACGTCGCAGCATACACTTGACGTCGATTCCTTCGTTCCGGTTGCCGAGATCGACACACGTTTTCTGGAGAAACCATACTATTTGATCCCGGCAGACGGTGCCTCTCTGGAGGCCTTTGCCGTCCTGCGCGATGCGATGGCCAAGAAGCGCGTTGCGGCACGCTCCTGCGTCGTACTCTATCAGCGCGGGCGCGAAGTGTTGATACAGCCCCTTGGAAAAGGGATGTTGCTGACCGAGCTACGGACCCACAATGAGATGACATCGGAAGACACCGTCTTCAATGACGTGAAAAGCCCAAAGTATGATGCGGATCTGCTCGAAATCGCGGGGCTTCTCATCGACAAGAAGGTGACAAAGTTCGATCCTTCGAAATTCGAGGATACCTACGAGGATGCGCTGATTGCCATGATCGACGCCAAGCGCAAGGGCAAAAAACCCCCGAAACCGGCGCCGAAGCCCAAGGAGAACGTGGTCGACCTGGCCTCGGTTCTTCGAAAGAGCCTCGCCAAGGAAGGCATCGGCCAAGACCGGCCAAAGGCCAAGAGCCGCAAATCAGCATAGTCAAAGATAGCGATCACCATCGCTGCGGTGCTCAAAAGAACCAGTGCAATTGCAGTGCTAGGTTAGGCGGCGGAACTGGCTGTGAGCAAAGTCGATGCCGGCGCCGAAGCAATGCGCGATGAACTGGCGCAGGGGCCAACGGCCGCTGATCTTCAGGCCGTGAGCCCAGCCTCACGCCTCAAACGTTGAAGCCGTTCACACGGCACTCGACGCCGTGCATGCTGCCCGTCGGAGGCGTGAGCCTTGACCGTGCCTTCATCTACAGTGACTGGCAAAGGTACGATCATCACAGCCGGAGGCATATCCCTCCATACAGCTTGCGGCTTGCTCGGGACTGCGACTGATTCATGCCGATCGTCGGTGCGTTGCGATGGCACTTGGTAGGTAGGCTCTGCCCGGATCACCGGCTCCAGATCGTGGGGGAAGTTCGGCGCATGGACGGGCAGTGCTTCGGCCGAGTTTTCGCCCTTTTGAGTGATGGCCGGAAGCATTTCAGCGATCTCGATCAGGATATCTTTGACCAGATGTCTCATCTGTGCGCCCGCCCGCTGCGGCCCATTGCTATGGCGATCAAACTTGTTGAGGCAACCAATGTTCCCGCTTGAAGCGAATGGCGGGCTTTACCGGGAAAGATCGGCGGAGCGGCTCATGCAATACTCCAGGCGACGTCGCTGCGATCCTCTCGCCTTGCATGATCGATGTCGGAAAGTCGAATTTGAACGTACTGTTCCCTGCCTTCGTCGGAGCGGTGGATGATCCGATGACGGCTGTGTGCCTCGCCCCCGACTTGCCTTGCGCAGCTTCTTCCCTGGCTGCTGTCTGCCCTCCGGTGGGTTCGATCGGGAACAAAGGCTCGACCATCCGGTTTGGAACCATCCCGTTAAGCACAGGACCAATGTGCAGCCTGGCGGATGAGAGACGGCTGCCGGATTGCTATGGCTGTTCCCGATCTGCATTCGGCAGCCGAGATTGAGCCCAAATGCCCTAAGGAGACTTCGCATGAGCGAAGCAGGACACAGCGCAGGCAATGAGGTGACTTCGATTGCGGGCACGTCGCCGTTCGCCAGTTTTTTCATGGCTGGCTTCGAGTGCTCGTCGCACCGGCGCAAGGACGGCGTTCGCCTCGATCTTATCCGCGCGACGTCGCATTATTTGCATGCCCTGGGCGACTACCGCAGTTGCGCCGAACTCGGTCTTCGTACCATCCGCGACGGCTTGCGCTGGCACCTCATCGAAACCGCTCCTGGAACCTATGACTGGTCAAGCTGGACGCCGATGGTCGAAGCAGCGCAATCGGCAGGTGTCCGGATCATCTGGGACATCTTCCACTACGGATCTCCCGACCATGTTGATCAGGGATCGATGCATTTCATCGATGCCTATGCCTCGTTCGCCGCGGAAGCTGTGAGGGTTCATCGTTCAATCGCCGGTACAGCGCCTCTGTTGTGCCCGATCAACGAAATTTCGTTTTTCGCCTGGGCTGTTGAGGTCGGCTATTTCCCGCGCGTCGGCCCGAAGAAGCGGGGATGGTTCAAGCGGCACCTCGTGAAAGCAGCAATAGCCGGCGTTCGCGCGATGCGGGAGGTCGATCCCGCTTGCAGATTTGTCTGGGCCGAGCCGCTTATCCACATCGCTCCTCGCGACCGGACCCGCACCGAACGGCGCCGGGCCGAAAATGCCCGTCAGGGACAGTTCGAAGCTTACGACATGCTGCTGGGCCGGGCCGAACCTGAGCTGGGTGGGAGCGAAGATGTCGTCGACGTCGTTGGCTTGAATTTTTATCCACACAATCAGTGGTACCTAAACGGGCCGACGATTCCGATGGGGCATCACGAGTACCGTGCCCTATCGGAGATGCTGATCGAAGTCGCGCATCGATACAGCAAGCCTATGTTCATCGCCGAGACCGGCTCCGAGGGGTCTGGCGGGCCGGCTTGGCTCCACTATGTCTGCGACGAGGTGCGTGCCGCAGAAAGCCTCAAAGCCCCGATCGAAGGTATTTGCCTTTACCCGGTAACCGCCTATCCGGGCTGGGACAATTCGCGGCATGCGGAGGTGGGATTGTTTTCAGTCGTCCAGGCGGACGGCAGCCGACACGTCCACAAGCCCGTCGCGGACGAATTGGCCCGCCAGCAAGCTTTGTTCGCGGCGAACCCGACGCGTTAAATACATGAGCTGCACGAGGGACTGCGCGAGCGCCTGTCGGCCCCGCGCCGATGCTCCCGGGTCCAGGTGGGGGAGCTACAGCGCCCCTTCGGCCAACGACGCATTCCCCACGCCCGCCCATTCCGGGACGCTCTTTTGAATGCGTGCGAAGGTTGCCAGGGCCTGCCCGACCACCTGATCCATGTTGTAGTAGCGGTAGGTTGCCAGGCGGCCGACAAACCACACGTCGGGACAGGTTGCGGCGAGCGCTTCGTAGCGCTTGTAGAGCTCTTCGTTTTCGGCCCGCGGCACCGGATAGTACGGGTCCCCGATATCGGTGGGATATTCGTATGTCAGGCTGGTCCGCACGCTCCGTTGGCCGGTCAAATGTTTGTATTCGGTGATGCGGGTGTAATCTTCCGTCTGGGGGTAGTTGACGACGGCAACCGGCTGAAACTGCTCTTGGTCGAGGGTGACGTGCTCGAAACGGAGCGAACGATAAGGAAGACACCCTAGCTGCCAGCCGAAATATTCGTCGATCGGGCCGGTATAGATCAGGCGGTTGAATGGTATCTTGTCACGAATTTCGCGGAAGTCGGTCTGCAGCATGACCTTGATGTTCGGGTGATCGAGCATGCGCTCGAACATCCTCGTGTATCCGCCGGCAGGCATCTTCTGGAAGCTGTCGCTGAAATAGCGGTCATCGCGGTTGGTCCTGGTCGGCACTCGTGCCGTCACTGATTTGCTCAGCTGGTTCGGATCGACGCCCCATTGCTTCCTTGTATAGCCACGGAAGAACTTCTCGTAGAGCTCGCGTCCCACGGTGCTGACGACAACATCCTCGGCCGTTCGCACGTCCTCTACCGTCTCGCGCCGCGATGCGAAGAACTCCTCCAACTGTGCGGAATTCAACTCAAGGCCATAAAGGCGGTTTATCGTGTCGAGATTGATCGGGATGGGAAGCAGTTTCCCGTCGACCGCCGCCAGAACCCTGTGCTCGTATGTGCGCCATTGGGTGAACTGCGAGAGGTAGTCCACGATCGACTGGCTGTTGGTGTGAAAAATATGAGGCCCGTAACGATGGATGAGGATGCCGGCTTCATTGTAGCAATCGTAGGCGTTGCCGCCGACATGGCTGCGGCGGTCGACCAGGAGAACGCTTTCATGACGCTGGGAGGCTATCCTTTCAGCAAGAACGCTGCCGGCAAACCCCGCGCCCACGATCAGCCAATCGAACATGGCTATGCGCTCCTGCGGAGCGGGACGACCTTCTTGCGTCGGTAGGCGCCCTCAATGTGAGCGGCCATGGCCTTCCATGTTCTTTCCCACGACATGTCAGCCAGATAGGCATCGACTTGCGGCAGCAGCATCTCGCGCGGTCGCAAAAGCAGGGAGCGCAGCTTGCTGTCCAAGTCGTCACCGTCGGCGATCTCCACCAGCCCAGCAGCGCCGTAGCTGCGCACAACGTCGACGATTGCCGTCGAGATCACCGGCAGGCCCGCCGCCAGAAACTCTGGCGTCTTGGTTGGGCTGATGAACCGGGTCGCTTCGTTGAGCGCAAACGGCATCCACCCGGCATCCCAATGGCGCAGATAATCGGGCAGGTCGCAGTAGGCCTTCGCGCCCAACCAATGAAGGTTGTCGGCCTTCGGCAGGATTGCAGGATCGATTTTGACAACGGGGCCGATCATGACGAAATGCACGTCCGGCATGGTCCGCGCCGCTAGCGCCACGAGGTCGACGTCCAGCCGCTCGTCGATGACGCCGAAATACCCCACCCTCGGGTGAGGAATGCCGGCCTGATCGATGGGGTCCTTTCCTGGCAGCCTTGCCTTGTGAAAGTGTTTCACATCGATGCTGCTCGGAAAGGGGTAAATGGCCTGATGCAGGCGGCGCTTGGTCTCGAACAGGCTCAGGCCACCGGTGAAAACGAGATCGGCGCGGCGCAGAAGTTCCTTTTCCATCTGCGCCAGTTCGGGCGGTGCATTCTTGAAGGCGGAGAGTTCGTCCATGCAGTCGTAGACGCATATGTCTGGGTCAAGGAACTCCGTGAAGCGAAGAGCCATCGGCGTGTAGTACCAGGCGATCAGCCGGCTGTGCCGCATAGAAGCTATGATCTGTTGAACAAATCTCCGCTGGACGGCATCTGATTTCGCGGCCGCCGCGCCGAGCGGAAGCACTGGTGTCACAATTAGAATGTTTGGCGATGCCTCGCTCGTCCGCATCAGCGGCTGTGGCAGTTCTTCAAAAACAGGCTCTTCAAAGTAGATCACTCTCTGCTGCATGGATGCAAGAGTGAGAATATGCTGCGGGCGTTGATGGACGAAATTCCAACGCAAGTGGGAGAAGCAAACCAGTAGATTTTCCCTGCCAGCGTGTTTACTGGCGGATACCCTGCCCAAGGCTGCTTCCATTGAGATGTTCCTTCTCGTAATCTTTGGTTTATGTTACGACTAACATTTGTTAATAGCGGGTCGAGGAGAAATAGACTTCGATGCCAGCTCCTAACTTTCCCGCGCGTGAGTTGTTCCAAGGTGAAGTGAAGTGCTCTCAGTCACCGCTCGGATGACGAATGCGACGACATTTCCGCGGAGCTGAGAACGGCCACCACGCGTCGCCGGGCTTTGAAAGCGTGAGCGACGGGGGAATGTCGGTGGAGAACTGACCTGCCGTATTTGCGTTTAAGTCGCTGGTTATAAAATGTGCAGGACATCAAGTTGATTCGCCCGCATCACTGGCGAGTCCGTGCCAGGCGAATTCCGGGGCTGATATGAAGATCGACTTTTCAACCAATGTTTTTCCGCTGTTTCATCCGCAAAGCGTGGATGATCTCAAAGACCCTTGCCCCGTCTTTGATGGCAGCCTGTGGCACGTCTTCGGCTCGAGCGGCACGGTGACCAGCGAGACGTGGAGGATCCTGCATGCCACGGCGCCGGAACTTTATGGGCCGTGGACCGAGCATCAGTCGATCGAGCTTCCTATCAATGGGAGTGGTGTTGCGGCTCCGGGGGTCATTCACGAAAGTGGCGTCTTTCACATGTTCATCCAGACCGAGTTCATGAAGTCTGGTGGCCGCTGCGAGCATGCGGTTTCCAATGACGGGTTCCATTGGGTGGTTCTTAGCCCGGCAATCCTCGCCATCCCGGACACGGAGGAAGATGGCATTTACGATCCGCATCCCGCAGTTATTGGCGGCAGGCGCTACCTCGTCTATTCCGCCATGCCAAAATTCACCAGGGTGCCACAGCCCGACATCTATCTCGCGCGTAGCCAATCCGATTCATGGTTCGGTCCCTGGAAGCGGATCGGCAAGATCCTCGACCATAATGAAGTTCCTCACCACAACACGAGAGAGGATCCCGACTACGAATGGGGGATAGAGGGCGCACAACTGGTCGAATTGCCGGATGGCCGCGTGCTTCTCAATGCCACTTGCTTTCTCCCGAATGGCCTTCGGGGAAACCGGCAACGCGTGTTTTTTGCCATCGCCGATGATGTTGCTGGACCTTATGTGTCGATGGGACCGGTGCTGGAACCAGGCCAGCCGGGAGAGAACGGCCACTCGACCGTGATGATCGAAGGGGGCCAACTTTCGCTGTTTTACCAGAGCCGGGTCGCCACGACCGATCATCGGTGGCGCTACGGCTTGGCCAGATGCGACGTCGCCCTGTTTTCCAAGGTTGCATGAATTAGGTGTTGCTCGGACGGAACAATCCGTCGGAGCGCGTGCACACGACACCATGCAGCAGTCGCGGCGTTCGAAGACATGGGCGAACTGAATATCTCTGCTCCTTCCCGCAGGAGAATGAAGCATCAGCACGTATTCTATGCCTTCATCCTCGCTTCGTTGAAGGCGTCCAACAGCGCAGGGACGTGCCGGGCGTCCAGAGCGAGCAGATGATCGACACGCGGACAGCCGAATAGACAAAGGTCAGCCAAAGCCGAGGCAACCGGCGGCCTTCCGCTCGACCCGTGCGCAGTCGGGAGCACAAGGTTTGTACTCGAGCCACTGAAGCTCCGCACGAGGGGCAGCTCAGCTCATTCGTGATTGTTGCGTCCCGGACGAGCTCTCCGTTTCAGCCTGATCATAAATGCTTTCACCTAGTGGAACATCGGAGGTTCCACGAAGTTGGGAAGCCACGGAGGACGTGCACATGAACAGTGTCATCTATCTTATCGGCCTTATCGTTGTCGTGCTCGCGGTCCTCTCCTTCCTCGGTCTTCACTAGGTGGCCCATGCAGCATGAGAACGATCAGGGCGGACAGCCCACCGATTTCGACAAGGCGAAAAGCGACGTTTCCGACAGGCTTCGCCAGGAACAAGAACGTGCCAGCGAGTTGCTTCACGACGCGCGTGACACGGTGACCCGTAAGGCTGGCGATTATGCATCTGAAGCCAAGGAGGTCATTTCCGACAAGGCGGAGGAAGCTCAGCGCGACATCGGATCGAGTCTGGCGGCGCTGGGCGGCGCACTGCGCGCGGCCAGTGACCATCTGGCCAACAACGATGAAAGGAACGCATCGAAGTTCGCATTGGATGCCGCCGGTGGCTTGGAGCGGCTTTCATCGTCATTGAAACAGAAACCGTTCGGCCAGGTCCTTGAGGACGTGCAGTCCTTTGGCCGGCAAAATCCCGGTGTCTTGCTTGCCGGGTCGGTATTGGCCGGATTGGCTCTCGGGCGATTCATCAAGGCTTCTCCGCCGACAAGGCCCGAATTTCAGGATGATCCTGGAGACTTCAGATCACACACCGATCAGGCACAGGGTTGGTCCGTTGATCGTTCGCAGGATTCGGGCCTCGTCGGCGATGATGGGGCCACGCAGAACGCGGAGCAGGACAGATGAACACCCAGGACAATCCCAGCCTTACCGGACTGATCACCGACTTGGCCCAGAATGTCACCACACTGGTGCAAACCGAAGCCAGGCTGTTTCGGGCCGAGCTATCTGAAAAGCTCACCAAAGCCGGAGCAGGTGCCGCTGAAGTGCTCGGCGGCGCGATCTGCCTGCTCGCGGCATTATTGGTGTTGCTGCAGGCACTCGTTATCGCACTGACGCGGGCAGGGCTCGGCGCGGGGTGGTCTTCCCTGCTGGTCGGTGTGGTCGTGGCGATCCTCGGCGTCATCCTGCTGCGGACCGGGATGGCCAGCATGGCGCCTTCGGAACTTACCCCCGACCGGACCCAGGAACAGCTCAAGCGCGACGCGAGCGTGATCAAGGAACAAGTGAGATGACTGAGAAATCCGCAGCCGAACTTGAACGCGAGGCCGAGGCAGCCCGCGCCCGGGTGATGGAGACCGCCGAATCCATTCGAGGCAAGATGACGCCCGGACAATTGCTTGATGAGTTCACCGGGCTGTTCTCGGGAGGGGAGAGCTCGGCCATGCTCAGCAATCTCAGAACGCAGGTCCGAGACAATCCTTTGCCGGTCACCATGGTCGGCGCGGGTCTTGCTTGGCTGATGTTCGGCAGCGGTACCTCAAACACGGCCCACGGTTCGGCTGGCTACCCATTGCCTTCAGCGCCGGGAAGACATGATGAAGGGGAGCGCGGCGGCTTCGGCGGCACGCTCTCCGATGCCGCCTCATCGCTGTCGTCGGCTGCTACCAGCGTCAGCGGTACCGTTTCGAGCGCGGTAAGCAACGCCGCCGAGGGTTTGACGGGCAGCACGGCCACTGCAAGATCGGTGACCGGCGACATGGCGGCGAAAACCGCCCGCTCTGCCCAAGAACTGTTTGAGAACCAACCTTTGGCCGTAGCGGCCGCCGGTCTCGCCATCGGCGCCGCCATAGGTGCAATGCTGCCCCATACCGCAACGGAGGATGAGCAACTAGGCGCCTATGGCGACAAGCTTCGCAACACCGCCGGAACCATGCTCGACAGGGGTCTGGATGAAGCCAAGCAGGTCGCCGCCGACGCCTATGAGACCATCAAGCAGGAAGCTGGCCGGCAACATATGGAAGCAGGCACGATGGCCGATCAACTCGGCGAGGTCGTGAAGTCCACAGCAGACAAGACCGAGCATGCAGTGCGCGACCGGATTTCCGATTCGTCTCAGCGTCAAACCTAGCTTGAGATGATCCGGCATCAACGATAGTCGGTCTCTTCAGAAGGCCGGCGTTGTTGTTCAAACGGTGAACCGCTCGAGTCATTTCAGGCGTAGAGGTAAGCCGCGATATCGCGCGCCTGCTGCTCTGTAATCCGGGTCGACGGCATGGCGGTGTGCGGATTGATTTCCCTGGCCGATCGTATCCAGCGGATCAGGTTCTCTGGATTGTTGGCCAGCCCGCCGCCGATAAAGACGCGGTCAGCAAGACTGGCATCCAGGCGAGGACCGACCTGCCCTTGCGCGCCCGGCACGCCCGTAATCGTATGGCAGCCGGAACAGCCATTCGCAGTCATGATCGGCAAGGCCCTCGCAGTGTCACCGCCCGTGGCCGCCTCCGCCTCGTGGCGGACGCGCGCGGCCCGATCGGACCACCAGGTCATTCCGGCCACGGCCGCGACGAGCAGCACCAGCGCGGCGATGACGGCGGCAAGCAGTTTAGACAAGCTCGTACGCATGCGCCGCCTCCCTCCTTCCGCTCGCCTTGATCCACAACGCGACCAGCAGCAGCGCTGCGCCGCCATATATCAATCCAGCCGGAACCCACATCACCAGTCCGGCAAGTTGCTGGTCCTCCAGGGGGCTCAAATTCCACAGTGCCGCTCCCACCGCGTTCTCCGGGTACCAGAGGCGTGGCGAGAGCAACAGGAGAACGCCGAGCAGCCCGGTATGCAGCGAGGTGACAAAGAGGTGCATCACTGCGCTCCCATAGGCATGCTGGCGGCCGGGACGCGGCAAGAGGACCCACCAGAACAGCAGCCCTGTTCCGAAGAAGCTCGCGTGCTGTGCATAGTGCAGTACGCCGCGTTCGAGCGCGGCCTCGAACAACACCGGAATGTGCCAAATCCATATAGCAATGCCGTGGATAATGGTCGCGCTGATCGGCCGCGTTGCGAAGGCCCAGACCACCCTCAGCCAATTGGCGTGTCCGGCAATTCCCAGGATGCGCCGGAACCGGATGGGTAGGCCCCACATCAAGGCCGCAGCCGGGCAGGCAGAGACCAACAGCGGCGCCGCCACGGCCATCAGCAGTTCATGCTCGATCATATGCGCCGCAAAGACCTGCTCGCCGAGCACATGAATCGGGCTGACCAATGCGGCTGTCAACACGCTCCATCCGGCCGTGAACAGCAGAGCCTGGCGCATCCGCAACGTCCTGCCGCGGCTGCTGCGCCGCCAAAGCCGGCCAGCACCAACGACATATATCAGGGCAAGCACGGCGAGTGGCAGGGTGATGGGCAGCGCGAGCGTCCACCCGGCCCCGGGCGCGCCGACGCCGTAGCAGATGGAAGTAGGGACCAGCGCGTCCAGGTTCATCGCAGGCACTCATCCAGGATCAGCGCCGCGCTGCCTTGCATGAGGATCACAAGCGCAAACAGCAACGCCGACAACATCCCGAGATTGGCGACGAAGCGCTCTGTGCGGCGCGTACGCTCCGGCTTGAATGCGGCACCGCCTCGCCGCTTCGCCCGCCACGACAGCGCCCCGCCGAGCAGCGACAACAAGACGAGCAGCAGCGCCACGGGAAGCACGACCGGCACCTGGCGGTTGCATTGCCAAGGCACCAGCGCATAATTCAGCTGTGTCGAGACCGCCCAGGCCAGCGGACCTGACAGAAGACCACCCCAAGACGTTCCCAACCGCAACGCTCGCATCTCAGCCTAGCCTCGGCGCCCAATAGATGAGCACGTAGATCGGGATCCAGGTCAGGACCACGAAATCCCAGTAGAAGACATTGTCGCCGACATCGCCGAAGCGCCGGCCGCTATAGCCGTGGCGCGTGAACATCAGCACGGTCAGCACGATGGTGTCGCCGACATCGGTTATGAGGTGCGTGGTGTGCAGGCCAAGCAGCACCCAGAGCATCGATCCATAGGCGTTGGTGTCCCAATAGATGTTGAGGGCGGGGAATTCGAACCAGCGCACGACGAGCGGAGCGATGCCGAGCAGCGACATGACCACCAGGCCGATCCGCACCGGAACCATGGAGCATTGCTTGGCGTGGCGGTGGAGGACGTGGTTGGGCACAAGGCTGGCGACAAACAAAATCGTCACGATCGTTCCGGGCCAATGGTTAGGCTGCGGTGCGCTAACCCGCCACGCTGGCCACGACAGCGCAAGATAGAGATACGCGCCCGCTGCCAGCGCAAAACCGGTACCTTCGAGCGCCATGAAGCCCAGCGTGCCCCACCAGGTCGGGCTGTGCGGACCATGCCCGAAGGTCGGGAGTCCTGAAAGATCGGCGGCAATTCGATGCTTCATTCTTGGTCCTCCGGATCGCCCTTCGGCCAGAACCAACCGATCAACGTGATGGCGATCGGCGCGGCGCCCCAGAGGATCGCCCAGGGCGTGAAGATCGAATAAAGGAACGTGCCGCCGACGGCGAGCGCCGCAAAAAGCGGCCAGATCGACGGTGTGGCCGATTTCTCGCGAATATCGGGATAAGCTTCGGCCACGGTAGAGATGAGGAGTTCGCGCGCATCGACGCGGAGCCCGGTCGCTACAGGTAGCGCCTCGCGCTCGGCCCAGAGCGGCTCGATATGGGTAACCATGGGAATGCGTGCGAAATTATAGCTCGGCGGTGGCGAGGACGTTGCCCACTCCAAGGTTCCTGCGTCCCACGGATTGTTGCCGGCCGAGGTGCCTTTCAACGCGCCATGCACCAGATTGAAAGTGAACAGGACAAAGCTCAGGAAGAAGAGCAGCGCCCCGGCAGAGATGAAAAGGTTGATGTTGCCCCAGCCAAGCTCGGCCGGATAGGTGTAGACCCGTCGTGGCATGCCCCATAGGCCGACGAGATGCATCGGGAAAAAGGCCGCATTGAACCCGATGAAGGCCAGCCAGAAATGCCACCGCCCAAGGCGTTCGCTCATCATGCGGCCGGTGATCTTCGGGAACCAGAAATAAGCCGCGCCAAGCAGCGGGAACACCGAGCCGCCGATCAGCACGTAATGGAAATGCGCGACGACGAAATAGGTGTCGTGCACCTGAAGATCCAATGGCACCGAGGCGAGCATGACGCCGGTTAGCCCGCCGATGACGAAGATGAAGAAGAAGCCGAAGACGAACAGCAATGGCGTCCGGATCACCGGCCGGCCGTCCCAAAGTGTTGCAAGCCAGCAGAAGATCTGCACGCCGTTTGGAATGGCGATCAGCATGCTGGATGCGGTGAAGAAACTGGCGCCGAGCTTAGGCAATCCCGTGGCGAACATGTGGTGAACCCAGAGCCCGAACGACAGGAAGCCGACTGCGATCAGCGACAGGACCAGCCCGAGATGACCGAATGTCGGTCGCCTGGCGAAAACAGGAATGATCGAGGACACCATGCCCGTCGCCGGCAGGAAGATGATGTAAACTTCCGGATGGCCGAAGAACCAGAAGAGATGTTGGAACAGCAGAGCATCCCCACCTTCCGCCGGGTTGAAGATGTGCGTGCCGACCAGGCGGTCAAGGATCAGGAAAGTCGAGGTGATCATCACCGCCGGCATCGCGAAGATGACGACGAAAGAAGTGACCAGCATCGCCCAGACATAGAGCGGGATCTTGTCCAGCGACATGCCGGGGGCCCGCTGCTTGAACACCGTGACGATGGTCGCAACCGCGACGGCCAGTGACGACACTTCGGTATAGGTGATCATCTGCGCCCAGACATCGGCGCGCTTGCCCGGTGCGAATTCGGGGCCGGACAGCGGCACGTAAGCGAACCAGCCCACATCAGGAGCCATGTTGAGGGCAAAGGACACCCAGGCGAAAGCGCCGCCCGAGACGTAGATCCAATAGCTGAACGCGTTCAGGCGCGGAAACGCGATGTTGCGGGTGCCCACCATCAGCGGCACCAGGTAGATCCCGGTCGCCTGCACGATGGGCACGGCGAACAGAAACATCATCGTAACGCCATGCATGGTGAACAGCTGGTTGTAGAGGTCGGGCCCGATCAGGCCGCGTTGCGGTCCCGAAAGCTGGATACGCATGGCGACAGCGTTGAGACCGCCAAGACCAAGGAAGACGAAAGCGGTGATCAAATAGCGTCGTGCGATCACCTTGTGGTCGACGCTCGAGAGCGCTCCGACGATGCCGGACGGCGTCCGCCAGGTGCGCTCGAGCCAGCGATGCAGGCTGGCATCATCCATGCCCGTATCGCGGGGGCCGTCACGTTCGGGAGCAAGGTCGCCCTTGGCGGGGTCTGGTTCCGGGATGTGGCGGTCGCCTGTGACATCGGCGCTGCTCATTTCAGACCCTCGAGATAAGCGACGATTGCGTTGAGCTCGTCGCCGTTGAGATCTACCACTGGCATGTGGGAACCCGGCTTGATGCCTTGCGGGTCGGCTATCCAGGCGGCGAGATTGCCGCGGCTCATCGTCAGCGTTCCGGCCGCCAATGTTTTCCGGCTGGCGATGTGGGTGAGGTCGGGAGCCACCGTTCCGCCGGCCGGCGTTCCCCCGATCCTGTGGCACATCACGCAGGGGCGTTTGAGGAACAGGTCTGCGCCGGCCTTGGCTTCGCCGCTCGCCGGCGCGCCGGCCGGCTGCAACTGGTCGTTCAGCCACGCATCGAATTTCGGGCGCGGCTCGGCGATGATGAAGGTGCCCATATTGGCGTGCTGCGCACCGCAGAATTCAGCGCATTGACCACGGTAGACGCCCGGCTTGTCCGCCTTGATGTCCAGCACGTTCATGTGGCCGGGGATAAGATCGAGTTTGCCGGCCAAGCTTGGGATCCAGAAGGAATGGATCACATCGGTCGAGGTCAATAGCAGCCGCACCGGCTCGCCGGCAGGGATATGAATCTCGTTTGCCGTCGTCAGGATGCGGCTCGGCGTAGCATCCTCGTAGCGCAACTCCCACCACCACTGGTGCCCGGTCACCCTGATTGTCAGCACAGCCTCCGAGCCGATCGCAGCCAGCGTCCTGTTGGCGAAAAAGCTTAGCAGCGTCAGTCCGATCAGGATGATGGCGGTCAGTCCGACGGCGGACGCGACCACGCGCATCTTGCGGCGTTCGGCCGCTTCGTCGAGTAAGAGGGGTTCATCGCCGGGACGCGATCGCATAACCAGCGGTGCTGCGAGCGCGATCATCACCAGCACCCACACAACCGCGCAAAGCGCGGTGAAGAACCAGATCAGCCAAGCCAACTCGCCGGCTGCGGGGCCTTTCGGATCCAGCGCCGACTGCCAGCCTGCGCATCCCTGCAGAAGCAGGACACAGAGGGCGAAGGTCATCGAAGCCGGGCGCCTCACGGTGATTTGCCCAGTGTCGCGGCATCCGGCAGGCGGTTTTCCGAGGGATGCACCATCATGCCGTCATTGCGTTGCGGCGCGGCGGAGGAGGGCGCGTTGCCGCCCAGTGCACGCACATATGCCGCCAGCTCCCATATCTGGTCGTCGGGTATCTTCTGGCCGAAGCTCGGCATCCCGTTCGGCCTGCCGTCGCGGATCGTGGCGTGGATGCTTTCGATCGAGCTGCCGTAGAGCCACTTCTCGTCCATCAGCGCCGGGCCCATGCCGCCACCGCCATTGGCATGGCAGCCCGAGCAGTTGAACCAGCCGAACAGGCGTTTGCCCTCGCTCATGTGGAAGGCGTTGGCCTCGAAGCTCGCCGCCTTGTTATCGGTGGGGGAGGGTCGCTGTCCGCCCGGCTCCAACGTGGTCACGGGCGTCGGCTGCTCACCTGAGCCGAGCGCCGATTGCGGTCGCGTGTCGCGCTCCTCGCGCTGGCAGGCGACCAGGGCCAGCGTCAAGGGCAGTAACATCGCCAGAGCCTGCCTCATCGCGCCGGACTCCCGGCCATGTCCAGACGCGGTACGCCGTATTGCGCCAGAACCGCGTCGATCTCGGCCTTGTGTCTGGCAAGCGCGCTATTCACATCGCCACGCAGCGCATCGTCCTCGCGCCGAACACCCATCGAGATGTCGTACATTAGCGGCAGTTGCGGTCCGTCGATGCGGGGCGTGACCGGCGTGATCCGGAGCGACACCTTTTGCCTCTGGGCGAAATAGCCGGCGAGCGGACCCCAGACCACGGCAAGATCGATCTCGCCGTTCGCAACAGCTTCGACGATGCGCGCCGGAGGGTTGGGAGCGGAGTAGTCGCCATAGACGGGGTAGCCGATGAGGTGCCCGACGATGCCGCGGCGGCCAAGCGCCTGGACAGGCGGCGAGTTGGCGCCATCGTCGCCGATGAGCTGAACACCGATACGCAATTCTTGCAACCGCGGGTCGTTGAAGGAGGCCACGTCCGGGCCGTCCTGACGGGTCACGAAGACATAGGACGAACGGTAATAAGGCGTGGTCGTGCGCAGCATTTCGAGATTGGCAGGCGTGCCGGGCACGAGATCGCAAAGGCCTGCCTTCAGCGTGTTGCGGATGAAGCCACGGCGCTGCGCCCACCAAGTATACGTCAGCTTGGCGCCGAGATCAGTGGCGATAATTTCCGCGATCCTGTTCTCGAAGCCTTGACCGGCCGCGTTGGAAAACGGCATGTTGTTCGGGTCGGCGCACACTCTCAACTCACGTGGACTGGCAATAGCCGGCAAGAGCAACAAGGCGAGCCCGGCCATGCCGATCGCCACCCGTTGGAACGCCTTTCGCGCCGGACGTACGGTCAAGTCCAATCCATCAAGGCAGCCGGAACACATAAAGCGTGCCTCCCACCGTGGTAGCGTTCTTTAGATCCTTCATCGCGTTGACGAAGCCAAGTGCCGCGGTGGCATCGCGTGGGTCGAGGTCGCCGGAAACGATGGCACCGGCCCAGCCACCGACGCCTGACAGAATTGCGACATATTGGTGCCCATCGGGGCCGCGATAGGTTATCGGCTGGCCGATGATGCCGGACGATGTCTTGAATTGCCAAAGGAGATCGCCAGTCCTGGCGCTGACCGCCTTGAACCAGCCTTCCATGGTGCCGTAAAAGACGAGATCGCCGGCAGTGACGACGGTGCCGCTCCACACCGGAAAGTTCTCCTTCAGGACCCAGGCCGGCTTGGCGGCGGCAACATCCCAGGCGGTGAAGGCACCACGATTGCCGCCCGGCCCGGGGATCATGCGTACGTTCATGCCGACATAGGGCGTGCCTGCGATGTAGTTTACCTCGACGCCTTCTTCATCCATGCAGAGATTGTTGTGGGGGATGTAGAGCAGGCCGGTCCTCGGCGAAAAGGCCGATGGCTGCCAGTCCTTGAGGCCGGACGCTGTCGGGCAAATGTCTCGCACCACCTTGCCGGTGCCGGTTCTCTTGTCGGGGTTTGCAATCAGGCGGCCGGTCTTCAGGTCGACGCCCTTGCTGGAATTGACCGGGCCATAGGCTGTGGCCGACAGCACCTCGCCAGTGGTCCGATCGAGGATATAGAGGTAGCCGTTGCGTTCCGGTCGGACGAGGACCTTGCGCGGCTTGCCTTGCCAGGTCATGTCCAGAAGGATCTGCTCGTTGATCCCGTCATAGTCATGGAGGTCATGCGGGCTCCACTGATAGAACCACTTCGCCGCTCCGGTATCGGGATCACGCGCGAAAATACCGGACGTCCATTTGTTGTCGCCGGGCCGCAAATCCGGATTCCACGGTCCTGGATTGCCTGTGCCGTGGAAGATCAAGTTCAAGTCCGGATCGTAGGAGATCCAGCCCCACATATTGCCGCCGCCGATCTTCCAGGCTTCGGGCGGCCATGTCGTCACGCCAAGGTCTGTGCCCTTGTCCATGTCATAGTGGGGCTTGAAGTCCGGGCCGATCAGCACATCCTTGTCGGGTCCAGTGCCATAAGCCGTCCAGACAACATGCCCGTCTCCGGCATCCAGCGCCTTGACCCAGCCGCGGACGCCCATTTCGCCGCCGGAATTGCCGACCAAAACTTTGCCCTTCACCACCAGCGGAGCCATGGTGATGGTCTCGCCGATGTTGATGTTGCCGATATGAGCGTTCCAGATCGGTTTGCCTGTGTTGGCGTCGAGGGCGATCGTGTGGCCGTCCAGCGTGTTGAAGAAGATGCGCCCGTCGGCGAAGGCCGCGCCGCGGTTGACGACATCGCAGCAGGCCACCCCTTGTGCCGCCGGCTCGGGGTTGGGCTCGTACTTCCACTTCATCGGCGCGCCGGGCCTGGAAAGGTCGAGCGCGTAGACGATGTTGGGAAAGGGCGTGACGATATACATGGTGTTGCCGACAACCAGCGGCGCTGCTTCCTGGCCCTTGTTCACGCCGGTGGAGAAGGTGAAGGCGACCTGCAGGTTCTTGACGTTGCCTTCGTTGATCTCGGTCAGGTCGCTGAAGCGGGTCGACGCGTAGTTCTTGGCCGGCATTGTCCATTGCCCGTCATCGGGTGGCGCGGCGGCGGCGGGCGGCGCAATAGCCGCCGCCGATGGCGGCTCCGAGGCACCGCTCAGGAATGGGCCGCATGCCAGCAGCATCACCGAGACTATGCAAGTGCGAAAAGAATTCTCGGTCGCCGATGCGCGGGCGCCTCGTCCTTCGTTAACGCGCGCCTGTGCCGGGTGCAGCATGCCTTTCATTTGTGGATCGAGCCTCCCACGCCGGCGCCGAGCTCCGCCGCGATGTCAGCCTCGGTGCCGGCACAAAGCGGATGGCCCCAGCCCGAGGCGCTTTTGCCGCCGGGATCCAGATCGTAAACGATGGCGTCCTTGCGATTGGGATTGACTCCGGCGGGAACCTTGTCGAGGCCGAGCGCCGCGCGAACACGCCAGGCGACATTGTGATCGGCGCATGAGGAATCTCCGGAGACCCCGATGCCTCCGACGATGCTCTTTCCGTCATAGAGGGCAAGCCCGCCGCCAAACACAACGACGCCTCCAATCGGCTTGCCGACGAGCGGATCGCTGGCGCTTCCGAACGTTTTGGGATCGCCCGCATAGGCTGCGGCCTGGTTGACCGGATTGGTCTCCTGCAAGCCGAAAAGCGGCCCGCCAGGTTGCGCCCCCGCGTAGAGATTGGCCGTCGATAGGGCCATTTGCGCCAAGCTGAGCCCATTGGCCGTATTGGCCTTCTCTGCCGCGACGAGGCGACTGCCTGGCCATTGGGAATCGGCGGTCGGACCGCTGAAAGCGATCGCGCACACGGCGCCGTCGCGGGCAACGACAGCCGCCCATTCGTTGGTCTCAAAGCCTCCGTTGGCAGGTCCGCCGCTCGCTTTCACATTGGCCTTGAGGACAGCGAGCAGCTTATCGTGGTGGGCCGGGCAGGGCGCCTGTGCCATGGCTTGGCCCTGTGGGGACAGGCCACCCGCCAACACCAGGCCAAAGGCAGATAAGAAAAGCTGACAGCGGTACATTGTCCTGCCCATTGGTTCGAGCATCAGAATCATGGAGCACTCTGTCAGACTGGAGAATGCGAGAAAGAATCCGTGATCCAATGCCGTCGATGTCTAACTTGGGCGATGCAGGTATGTTCCTGCTTTTGGAAAAAATGCACAGTTCCCGTCCGGTGAATGGCAAGGTTGCCGTCTGTCCCGCCGGCTCATCGCATCTAGTAAGCACTTGGCATTATCGGAGAAGCGGAGCGGTTGCGGGACCATACGGACGATCCATCCGGACTCGCGACAACGGCTCATTTTGCGATGAAAAATGCCTTAGTTGAGAAGGCGACGGTACTTTTTGAGGCGACTTGGGCACGCTGGTGGACGTCATAAAATTCGAAAATCGCCCGGATGGTCCCGATAGTTGGTGAAACCTCGAAATATTTTTTGTGGCGATTTTCCCTTTAAAATCAAGAGCGTAATTTTTTGACGGTTCTAGTGTCGGAATTTTAGCAGTTCTGGAAAATATTTGACAGCGATTTCAAAGGGTTATACGCTGTTTGAACAATCGAGTGGGAGTAGGGAAGCTACGGTGATAAAGTCATTCGGCGGACTAGCCGACCTCCGTTTGCGACCACGCAGGTGACGCACGCAACAGACCCCACCCCCGCTCCGCGAACTGCGCCCGCGAGCGCGACCTTATACGCCTCATCGAAGTTGGAGTGCCCGAGCAGCGGCAGCCTTATCGGCCGCGTGAAGACCTTCAAGGGCGAGGACAAACTACGCCATGCGACCTTGCGAGCTATCCGAGAGGCGAAGCCGTGAGCCCTCGACGCGACGACGCATCCACTCAACACTGCACATCTCGGAGGCGACCGAGGCGAGGGTGGCCGGCGCCTGTGGCGGGTTTGTTGGGACGTTAGGCGCCGGCCGGGCGGGCGGGGGT